>DATCXL010000604.1:0-4242 GCA_036565825.1 Mycobacteriales bacterium | reverse complement strand
CCGCCGTAGCACTGACCGTCGGGATGGTGACACAGGCCGGTGTGGCCAGTGCCGCGCCGGGCGGTCGCAACGATTCGGCCGGCCAGTCGGTCGGAGCGCCGGCCGGCCAGACCGCCGCGCTGACCACCATGTCCGCCGGCGGTCGGGGGGCCGCCGCGCGACCCAGGGTCGTCAACCTGGCGGACCAGCATGCCATGCCGCAGATCACCACGTCCGCACAGGTGCCGACGCCCCTGGGGCGTGACGGGCGACCGGTATCCCTGCCGGTAAGGCCCAGTCATGGCAGAAAGGTCCTATCGCAACTGTCCACCCCGGCTGGTGCGCCAAACCTGGGCCGCTCGCGGGCGGTGACTCCCGCCGCTCCCGCGACGCCGCGGGTCCAACCCACCACGGTGCATGCCAACTTCGACGGTGTGAACCAGACCAACTCCAACTGCGGAGGCTGCCAGCCTCCCGACGTCAACGCGGCGGTGGGTACCACCCAGATCGCCGAGACGGTGAACACCCGGTTGGCGGTGTACAACAAGACCGGGTCGGCGCTGTGCGGGACCAGCCTGGGCTCGTTCTTCGCCACCTCGGCAAGGCTGTTCGCCCCCCGGATCCAGTACGACAACCTCTTCCGCCGTTACACCCTGTCGGTGGGGGTGATCCCGGCGTCGTCCACCGCCACGCCCAGGTACCTGGTGGCGGCCAGCAGGACTGACAACGCCTGCGGCAGGTGGTTCGTCTACACGGTGACGTTCAGTGGAGCACTGTTCCCGGCCGGTACCCGGGTCGACTTCCCGTACCTGGGCCAGGACCGTAGGGCGGTGCTGTCCTCGTCGAACAACTTCCGGGGCGTCTACCTGGGCTCGGCCGCGTGGAGCATCCCCAAGTCGGCGCTGTACGCCGGCGGCGGATTCACCTTCACCGCGTTCAACGTCGCCTTCTCCACCGCGCCGGTCACCGTGGCGGGCATCCCGACCTTCGCCACCACGAACACCTACTTCCTGGCGTCGGTGCCGGGCACCGGATACCGGCTGTACCGGATGACCAACAGCGCCGGGCCGGGTACCAGCCTGGTCCTACAGGCCGACATCAACTCACCGTTCACCGCACCGACCCGCCGGGTGAACCAGCCCGGTACGGGCACCACCCTGGATCCGGGTGACGGACGGATCTCCTCCGACCCGGTGCAGGACGGCAACTTCGTGTGGTTCACCCACGGCATCGACCTGGTCGGCTTCCCGGCGATCCGGTACGGCGCCATCTCGGTGGTCACCAACACGCCGTTCGTGGCCATCGTGTTCAAGAGCGGGACGAGCGACGACTTCAACCCATCCATCGGGGTCGCCGACGCCGGCAGCAACCTGAACCGGATCTGGCTCAACTGGGCCTACACCGACACTCCGGTGGGTGTGCCGGTAACCGACACCACCAACGGCGTCGGCCCGGGCGAGGGCGTGCCCAGCAAGGTTGGCGGCCTGAACCTGGTCACCGGGGTGAGCACCAACATCAACACCCGCTTTGGTGACTACTCCTCGGTCGCGGTGGACCCCACCGGCACCATTGCCTGCCCGGCCGGGCGGGTGGCGGTCGTTGCGCAGGAGTATTTCGGCCCCGGTGGTGTCTGGCGAACCCGGATCGCCCGGCTCGGCTTCTGCTGACCTGACCTGACCTGACCTGTGACCTGACCTGACACGTCCGGACGAACATGAGGTGGGGCTGGCTGACCGCCGGCCCCACCTCGGTCAAACTCGAGCCCGGGCCGATGGACCGGCCGTGGGTCAGCGAACACGGCGACCGGATCGCCTACTCAGCCGCCGTTCCAGCCGAGCCGGTAGCCCCGGGTCGTCCAGAGCCCGCCTGGCGTGGGCCAGGGCCTCAGACTGGATGCGCCTGCGCACCTCGCCCGGTGGGGTGCGACCATCCAACGCGGTGGACACCAGCAGGGTGGGCGTCCCTCGTTCGGTCACCAGTCGCGCCGTGGCGCTACGTATCCCCGGGTAGGTCTCGATCTCGCTCCGTACGGCGTCACTGACCGCGCCACTGGCCAGGCTGGTCCGGCCCTGTTGGGGATCGTCGGTCAGGTCCAGGTCGGTGATCCGGTTGGAGCCGAACTGGGCGACCAGCCAGGCCAGCGCCACCGCGGCCAGCACCAGTCCGGCGGCGGCCACCGCGGCCCAGACCCAGGCGTGCGAATCCGCGTAGTTCGACGCCGTGGTGAGCACCGACCGGTGCTGTGCGGACGCACCGAAGGCGCCGAACCCGGTGGCCAGCCCGGCGCCACCGCAGGCGAACGCCACCAGCCCTACCAGCCCGAGGGCCAGCCGGTTTGTCCGCCGTGTCCGTGGTGAGCGGACGGTCGGCGGCAGCGCGGCCCGGGGCGGCGGCATCAGTCCGTCCGCACCCGCACCGCCAGCCGAGGCGGGTGGGTCAGGCCCAACCCGTCGATCCAGTCGGTCAGCTCGTCGGCGAGCCTGCCCCGTAGTTCGTCTGGGTCACGCAACTCGGTGACCGCGGTCACCGTGGCGGTACGCCGCCGTAGTCGGGTGCGCGCCGAGCTGACCCCACCGACCTGACCGGCCCGCTCGGACAGGGCGCGGCGCAGGCCACGCCGCTCGGTCGCGGCGGTCACCAGGTCGTCGCCGGTGACCAGGGTGAACAGTCCTGGGTGCCGGCGACGTGCCTCGATGCCCAGCAGGATCAGGCCGACCGCCGCCACCACCGCGCTGGTCACCCGGATCGGCGTGCTGTCCCAGGCGTTCCGGCGGCCGAACCGGGCGAGTCCCTCCCAGGGGATGAGCAGATGGCCGCCGAATCCCAGTGCGGTGTAGACCACCTCGGCGGCGACCAGTGCACCGAAGGCGAGCAGCGCAGCGGCCAGCACGGTGGCGGCGACCCGGTCGAACAGTGCCATCGTCCTAACTCACCCCTCCGCGTTCGGTCTCGGCCAACAGCACCGGTACGTCGATGTCCACCCAGGCCACGTCCAGGCCGGTCAGCGTGCGCAGCCGTTCGGTGACGTGCGCGCGGACCTGCCGGGTGACGCGAACAACCGATGCCGGCCAGCGGACCGCCACGGTGATCCGTACGGTGACCACGTTGCCGGTGACCTGGGCGTCGACCCGGGCGGTGTCCTTCGACGCCCTGCCGGCCCGTAGTCCGAGTAGCTGGCGCGGGGTCCCGGTGGCCAGGTCCACCTCGGCCACGGCCCGCGCCGCGATCTTCTCCACCACCCGGTCGGCGATGTTGGTGACACCGCGCCGGTCGGCGGCGGTCGGCCCGGGTCCGGTCGACGAGCCCGAGGTGTCCGGCGTGCCGGGCGCCTGGACGGCCGGCGATGTCATCGGCGGGACCGGGCCCGCTCAGACGCGCGGCCGGACAGGTACGGCGTCAGGTCCAGGTCACCCTGTACGACCCGGCCGACCAGGTAGCCCACGGCCGCGAGCAGGGCGACGATCAGGAACGCACCCCAACCGCCGAAGGCTCCGGCGAAACCCAACGCGAGGCCGACGAGCAGCCCGATCAGACTTGGATTCATCCCGGTCGCTCCGTTCCGGTGGCAAGGTCCTCGACGACTATCTCGATGGGGCGGCCGGCGGCCAGTGGCGTCAGCGCCGCCTCGATCTCGGCACTGATGTCGGTGACGGTGGGCCCGTACCGGGCCACCACGTGTACGGCCAGTGTCGGGCCAACCCGCACGCCGACGACCCGGCGGCCGGGAAGGTAGGTGGCCACCGAACCGAACGGCCCAGCCGACAAGCGGGCGACGGAACGGCAGGAGGTGACCGCGGCCGCGACCGCGTCCGGATCAATCTCGAGGTCGGACCGTGTGGTCATCAGGTGCCCGAGCCGTCGCCCTGTCGGGAACGACCAGGCTGTTCGTCACCGGCCAGGTGCACGTCGTCCACGGTGATGTTCACCTCGGTCACCTCCAGCCCGGTCATCCGTTCCACCGAGCCGATCACGTTGCGCCGCACGGCCGCCGCCAGGTCGTCGATGGCCACCCCGTACTCGGTCACCAGGTCCAGGTCGACCGCGGCCTGCCGTTCACCGACATCCACGGCCACGCCCTGGGCCAGGGGGGCGCCCCCGGTGCCGGGGACCCGTTCGCGGATCGCACCCATCGCCCGCGCCGGACCGGCGCCCAACTCGTACACCCCGGAGACCTCGCGGGCGGCGATCCCGGCGATCTTCTGCACCACCTCGTCGGCGATCGATGTGCGGCCCCGGGTGGCGGCCGGCTGGTTGCCGCCGGTC
>DATCXL010000601.1:0-5843 GCA_036565825.1 Mycobacteriales bacterium | reverse complement strand
GTTCAGCGGTGGCCAGCCGTCCGTGAGGCCGTCCACCCGATTCTGCTTGGGGGTACCGTCGAAGGTGGCCGGCGGATCCGAGGCTGAGCCATCGACCAGTCCGGTATGGGTGATGCTGCCCAACCACAGTGCCGCCGACGTACCGTCGCCCGGATCAGGGAAGGAGTGTGTCAGCGACCAGGACTCCACGTTGGAATACGCGCCGGCCACGAGTACCTGTGTGGTGACCTTTGCCAGTTTCTTGGTGGTCCAGAACGTCGGTCCGGTTTGAGTTGCCGTGCAGGACGCTGTACACAACTGGTCCAGCGGCACGTCCGGATAGTTCGCCTGGTACGTGGCAGAGGGGGTACAGGTCGCCCCAGGTGTAATGCACCGTTCGGCCACGGTGAACACCACCCGCGCGGCCGGCGGAGTGACGTCGTAGACATGCCCATCGGTGAACCCGTACTCCGCCGTGGTCAGGTACCCGCCGCGGACGTAAGGTGCCACCTGGGCGTTGTCATCAAGACCATAGTTGTTGGTCTCGGTGGCGTAGAAGTACGCCGTGGCCCCCTTGTGTGGGTCCACCACGTAGTCCAGGTTCCAACGCCACGCCTGCGCACACCACGATGTGGCGAACGTTGCGCCGTTGCACGGCTCACCGGCGTTGTTGCCGAACACCGGCACCGTCCACGCCGAGTTCGTGACGGGATCTCCACTGGCCCATCCGGGCAGACGGTTACGACCGAAGTAGTACTGCGTTCCGTTGGTGGTGGTGATCCGCCAGTACTCACCGTCGTCGTCGCCGTTGGACGCACCGGTGACGTGCTCCACCTTCGAACCGTCGTCGTCCTTCAACCGATACGTGCCGGTCGCGTCGTCACTCACCAGCGTGGTCGAGTGGCCACCGAACACGACCGACAGGTTCTGCGGCCCCCAGCACAGGTCCCCGGTGGTCTGTCCGTCATCAGCGCAGGAACGGTAGGAACGCTCCACATAACCGGACCACAGGTCCCAACCCTCGCCAACCCAGGAGGGTTGGTTGTTCGTCGAAGCGGTTCGACCATCGACCGCGCCTGACGAATAGGACAACGAGAGACCCGGAGACTGCCCGGTCGGCACCGGGGGCGTCCGCATCGGGTACGACCAGCTGAAGTCACCGGACTGGGTCGACACCTGCCACGACGCCGACGGTGATAATGGTGTGGCGGTGTAGTCTCCCGCCCCGCCCGACGCACCCGCCGTCAGAGCGAACGTGGTCGCACTCGAACCCACCGACAGGTCAGCCGACAGGTGGCCTGCGGCGACGTCGTTGGTTGAGGGCACCACCGTCCCCCGGCACCGCGGGTCGACCGGACCGGACAACGCACATTCGGGCAGGCGTACCAGTTCGAGCCGAGAGGCCCAGTCACCGCCGAACGCGCCACGGAACCTCGAATAGTCGACCGACACCGATGTCGGTCCGGACGCGGTTGCCCCGTCGGTGCGGGAAACCTGCAGTAACAGGCCGGACACACCGGCGTGATCAGCGGCCGCCCGATCCAACACGGCGACACGCACCCGGTCGGGGGACGACACTCCCGCGCCCAGGGGTTTCGCCACGGTGACCGGTAACGCCGTCGCCCGAGCCGGTTCACCACCCACCGGCACCGCCACATCGGCGGCACCAGCAGATGGCCAGGACACCACCGGCGCCTTACGTAGCGCCTTCTGGTCCACGGTGGACGGTCTGGGCGGCTGGGAGTGGGTGGCGTGTACCGGCACCGCCCGGTCTCTCGCCACCGGTCCGGGACCGGTCGCCGAGGCCGGTACAGCGACCACCACCGCCGTCACCATCGACAGCGTTACCGCCGCCGCCAACCCCGCCGCAGTCACCCGCAGCCGCGACATGCCAGCCCCTCTCACTGCCCGGAACGAAGACACCCCCATCACTGGCCAGCCAGCACGCGAAGGTCGGACTCGGTGAGTGTCCCGGCATACAGCCGAACCTCGTCCACCGTTCCGGCCAGGAAGTCACCCGGAACGACCGCACCGTTGTCATCCACGGTCAGATCTCGACCCACCAAGAAACCGCTACCGGCGTACCAGGGTGTGGGCTGTGTCCCGTATGCCACGACAGGACCGAATGAATCTGTCACCCGCAACTCGAGGGTGTGCCGGAACGCGTCGTAGACACCCGCCAGATGAACCCACGCTCCAACGGAGTCGAATGCTGGAATCACCGCCTGGTCGACCGCGCTCGTTCCCGCGGTGTCATCTGGGGTGAGAGCGAACACCCACTGTCCGAAACCGTCACTGGTCGGCTGGAACTGCAGGATGAAGCCGCTGGCGTTCGTGCCGTCCTGACTGGCGATGGTGGATGCCTTGGTGGCGTCGGACAGATACACCCATGCCGCGATCGTGAAACTCTGGTCGGTGCGTACCACCGGACTAGCCGTGGTCGCCGCACCGGTCACCCCGTCGAGTGCCAGCCCGCCATTGGTGTGGCCCGCGGTGGTGAACGACGCCCCGGTGGTCAGCGTCGCTGGGTGACCGTTGCCGGAGGAATCTGCTGCCGACGACCCCGTCGTCTCGTCAAGGTTCCACGCACCGGCCGGCGCCGCCGCGTTGTCGTGGTTGATGATGTCGCCGATCTCGCCCCCGGTCAGCGCTCGCTGGTACACCCGCACCTCGTCGATGTCCCCGGGCCAGTAGTTCGACAGTTCGCCCCGGGAAAGTGCACGCCCGATCTGAAGTTGTCCGGGCGCATCCCACGGTGTGGTGTTCGATGTCGTGCCCTGCGCTGTTCCGTTGACGTACAGGCGCATCTGTTGAGTGGCCGCGTCAAACACACCGGCCAGATGGGTCCATGTGTTCAGTTGTGGTGGCTGGCTCGAGAGCGCGCCGCGGCTCACTATGGTGTCTGAGTCCGCACTCTGCATCGCCAGCGCCCACCGGTTTGTCGCGAGGTTGTACTGTAGGTAGAACCCGCTCATCCTGGTCCCGTCCTGACTCACCGCAGTCGCGAAGTCGGCCGTACTGGTCAGCCGGACCCATGCGGTCACGGTGAAGCTCTGGCTGGTGTTGATCCTGGCCGTCGACGCCGACACAGAGCCGGTCGCACCATCGAAGTTCAACGCGTCGCCAACCTTGCCAACGGAGTTCCAGGTGACTCCGGTCGGGGACAGGGTGGCAGACGGACCGCCATTGTTGCCCGGATCGGACTCGATGGTGCCGACGACCGTGGAACCGGAACCCTCATCGAGTCTCCAGTACGCGCTCGCGTCAGTCGGAGAGTCGGCATAGAAGTGGTAGGAGATTACCGACGACAGGTTCCCGGCGGTGTCCTTGGCTTGCACGAACAGGTCATGTGGTCCGTAGGAAGGAGGCGCCACCGAGGGGTTCGCGTTACCGTCAACATCGGCGGCAACAAACGTGCCCGGCTCGGGCTGGTCCACTCCATACAGGTATCCGGACAGGTCCGTATCACTGGTCGAACCCGGGCTGATAGAGAACACTCCTGTCTGACCGGCCCCTCCGGCGTAGGCGTCGGTGGGGTAGTCGGTGGACGTGACGACAGGCTCGTTGGGTGAGGTGGAATCCTGCACCACGTAACACCACGCCGACGTCCCTGACTGGTCCACCACCAGTCCGTTGGTGCCGACATCCATGGTCTTGGCGCGCCACTTGTAGACGGCTCCGTTGGTCAACTCCGGACTCTTCAAGACATTTATTTTGATCGTTGTTCCCGATGCGAACGCAGGACTTGTCGCTAGCGCCAGCGAGGTCCCCGAGGCATCGTCCCAGAAGTCGATCTCAACTCTGACGTCGTCCCCGTCTGGGTCGGTAGCTTTGACCTGTAGCGTTATTCCCTTGTCGACGAGGACTTTCACGTGTGGCGCGGCGGTGATGGAGTTCGAACACGAGGAATTTGGATTCGAGGTGGACATTGTTGCCGCGGTGGGGGTGGCCGGCGGGCGGTTGTAGACCACGGTGAGGGTGGGATTCACCTGGAACTTCTTCCAGCTCAGGTGATCAGTCTCGTTCCCGGCCTTGAGGCCGAACGTGATACTGGAGTGGTTCTTCGCCGCTCCGGCCACACCCGACGTCGCCACGAACTGGACAGCGCCTGCTGCACACGACGAGTCATGACCCTTGGCAACGATCTGGTTAGACAGGTGGCTACCCCAGGTCGGCTGGTTGTTCCACGTCGTCGACCCGCTGAACCCGCCGGTCACCCACAGCTCCACCGCCGTCGGCGTACACGACGATGACCACGTCTCGAACGTGTTGAACGTCGCACTGAGGATGTGCGTGGAATAGATCCGCGAATCCAACGGGTAGTGCACGAACGACCGCACCCGCGACCATGGCGACTCGAAGTCCTGGTACCCGACCGCCAGCGAGGTGGGAACCGACCGCCAGGTCGCCGAGTTCGGATCCTCGGCGTTCACCTCGGTCCACGACGGACTCCCGTAGGTGAACGACGGATCAACCACCACCGGGAACACCGTGTCCGGATCGGTCAGGATGGACCGGTCCGGTGTCAGCGACAGCGAATTCTTCCCCAGGGCTACTCCCAGCCTGGCCCGATGTGCCCCGGGGATACCGTCATCGGCCCGGGCACCAGCAGGCGCGGCCAACTCGGCTGCTGGCACCGGCGTGTCCCACATGATAGGGGCCGGGGCGGAGAAGACCACGCCACCAGCCGAGTCCACCGCCTCCAGGCCCCCGGCCTTGTTCTGCCGTACCGCCAGTCCGGCGGTCCCCAACGAGAACCGCAGCCTGGCCAACGCCGGGTTGACCGCCGCAGTCCGCGTCCTGATCACCAACTGCTCGGAGAACCCCCGGGCACTCGCCTGTAACCTCAGGTCCGCCCCAGGCAGGACATCGGGGTATGTCGCGGTGCTTCCATCCAGGATCGGCTTGGGCAGCGTGGTCGGCCAGCCCAGTGTCAATGATTTCCCGCCCCGAGTGATCGAGACCAGCGGACCGGTGCCACCCCCGGAGAACGCCACGTCCACCGACACCGCACCAGGTGCGACCGTCCCGTCCGGTCTGGTATGTAACGCGGTATCCACCGGTACCCAGGACCCATCCGGGCGGTGCACCCGCACAGGTTCCAGGCTCTGGGTCAGGGTGAACGTCCCATCCGGATTCGCGAACACCTGCTGGGTCTCCGAACGCATCTGTGCTACCTCGACCCGGGTGCCGCCCGCCCGTGCGGCCCGCATCGCTGCGGCCTCATCCGGTGCAGTCGATGGAGTCGCCGGCGAATCCCCGCCCGGAGCAGCCAGGGCAGCGGGTGCGTTCAACGGAACGCCTCCCAGCGGGATCACGACAGCCACCATGGCGGGTAGGACGAGAAAACGGCTAAAACGCATCAACAGCTCCTTACCACCGAGGCGGGATGATCCGACGCGTAACCGACCATATGGGGCACCGGTGTTGGAGAGATGCGGAACGACCGAGGATCACCCAGCCGGACTAATCAAAACGGATTATCCGTCGTACATCAGGCACAAACCCCAGACAACAACGGCGGCTGTGGCCTGCCTCACCGCATCGGGGCTCGGTCGTGGCACCTCCTGGTCGGCCCGGTGGACCCAGACGGACCCGGATGGACGGGGTAGGAAGGCGGACGGCACGATCGATGCATCATGAACCTCACCGACCGACTGCCGGCTGACCCGCAGCCCGACGCGCTGTTCGACACCTTCTCGGGCTGGGCCGAGGCCCGGGGACTGGCGCTCTACCCGGCCCAGCAGGACGCGCTGATCGAGGTGGTGAGCGGGTCCAACCTGATCCTGGCCACCCCGACCGGTTCGGGTAAGAGCCTGGTGGCCACCGGCGCCCACTTCACCGCCCTGGCCCGCCACCAGCGC
>DATCXL010000596.1:0-2211 GCA_036565825.1 Mycobacteriales bacterium | reverse complement strand
ACCCGCCGGGCCCGACGGCAGGCCGCCGACCGACTCGGTCGCATGCTCGGCCGCTGACACCTTCCTGAGTCCGCCAACCCGACCCCGCCTGCACCACCCCGGCCGGGCGGCTGTCGCGCGCTGGTCGGCGCGCTGTCACGCACTGCCAGCGCGCTGTGCGCGGGATGCCAGCACAGCCGGCGACCGTGGTCGGGTCGGACTGGCAGGCAGGAAGGAACACACATGTCCCACGCCATCGAGGCCGAGGGCCTGGTGAAACGGTTCGGAGGCACCACGGCACTGGCCGGAGTGGACCTGGTCGTGCGCACCGGAACCGTGCTCGGGCTGCTCGGCCCCAACGGGGCGGGCAAGACCACCGTCGTGCGGGTACTGGCCACCCTGCTGCGCCCGGACGGCGGCACCGCCTGGATCGACGGGTACGACGTGGTCACCCAGGCGCACGAGGTGCGCCAACTCATCGCGCTGACCGGCCAGTACGCCGCGCTGGACGAGGAACTGACCGGAACGGAGAACCTGATCCTGGTCGGCCGGCTGCTCGGGCTGTCCCGGGCCGGTGCCCGCCGCCGGGCCGTGGAGTTGTTGGACCGTTTCGACCTGTCCGAGGCCGGAGGCCGACCGGCGGCCACCTACTCCGGTGGCATGCGCCGTCGACTGGATCTGGCGGCCAGCCTGGTCGGCGAACCTCGGGTGCTCTTCCTGGACGAGCCGACCACCGGGCTGGACCCGCGTAGCCGCCAGGAACTGTGGGCCATCGTGCGCGGCCTGGCCACCGGCGGGACGACCGTACTGCTCACCACCCAGTACCTGGACGAGGCCGACCGACTGGCCGACGACATCACGGTGATCGACCACGGTCGGGTGATCGCCACCGGTACCCCGGACGAGCTCAAGGCCAGGACGGGCAGCCAGACATTGGAGGTTCGACCGACCGACGCCGAACGTGTCGAGGAGGTGGCCGGCATCCTCACCGCGCTCGCTGGGGTGCCACAGAGGACCGAGTCCGGACGGCTGACGGTGCCGGTCGGTGATCCCGCGGTACTTCCGGCGCTGGTCCGCCGACTCGACTCGGTCGGCATCCTGGCCGCCGAACTCACCCTGCGACTGCCCAGCCTGGACGAGGTGTTCCTGTCCCTGATCGGCGCCCCGACCACGAGCGACGGCGACGGCGACGAGACGGCCGCGGCATGACCGTCACCTCCACCACCGGGGCCACCAGCCAGGCCAGCGCCGAGAACGAGTCGAATCCGGCGCTGCCGCACCGGGTCGGTCCGCTCGGGGCGGCGCGGCACGCCCGAACGCTGTTCTGGCGCAGCATGCTCAAGATCAGGCGGAATCCAGAACAACTCGGTGAGCTGTGTGTGCAACCGATCATGTTCCTGGTGCTGTTCGTGTACGTGTTCGGCGGCGCCGTCGCGAGGTCGACCCACGCCTACCTCCAGTTCGCGCTGCCCGGGTTGATGGTGCAGACCGCGATGTTCGCCTCGATGGGGCTGGGGCTGGCGTTGAACACCGACATCACCAAGGGGATCTTCGACCGGTTCCGGTCGCTGCCGGTCGCCCGGTCGGCGCCCCTGGTCGGGGCCGTGGGAGGGGAACTGGTCCGCTACGTCCTGTCGATGCTCGTGCTGTTGGGAATGGGCATCGTGATGGGCTTCCGGATCGCCACCAACCCGCTGGCGGCGCTGGTCGGGTTCGGGCTCATCATCGCCTTCGTGACGTCAATGGCCTGGGTCTCGGTGCTGATCGGTGTGCTCGCCAGGTCCGCGCAGAGTGTGCAGATCTGGGGGTTCGCGCTGATGTTCCCGCTCACCTTCGGCAGCAACGTGTTCGTCCCGACCGCGACCATGCCCGGCTGGTTGCAGGCGTGGGTGCGGGTGAACCCGGTGTCCCAGCTCAGCGACGCGGCCCGCGGCCTGCTGGTGGGCGGCCCGGTACTCCACCCGGCGGCCACCGCGTTGGTGTGGGCGGCCGGGATCACCGCGCTGTTCGCTCCGCTGGCGGTACGGGCCTACCGTCGGAAGGGTTGACCGGCTCGGTGCCCACTCCGACCAGGTCGAACAGTTCACGGTGGTCGAGGGCGGCACCGCGCTGGCGAGCCAGGGTGTATGCCGGTTCTCCCAGCGCGCGCCGCACCGCCGCGATCATCGCCTGGGTGTCCGGGCTGCCCAGGTCAGGCATGCCACGGGCGGCCTCGGCGGCACCGAGCAGCAG
>DATCXL010000589.1:0-4220 GCA_036565825.1 Mycobacteriales bacterium | reverse complement strand
AAATCGGGGGTTCCCCGGCCTGTCCACCCCCTGGATCGATGGTCCAGGGAGCGCCTCGGGCCACTGCTGTCAGGCGGCCCGCAGGCCGCACCAGGATCCCCGCTGCCGGCCTGGACCAGGCAACCTCGCATCAGTTACCCGGGGTTACGGATCCGCCTCACTGAGGGGCTCCTGCCGTTCATGGATGAAACAGCCCGGGCCCTCTGGGTGTTCCCCGGCCGCCGCCCGTTCAGCCTCGATTCCGGCCCGATGACAGCGTCCGGCGGCCGGCACCACGGCGACCGCGTACTGACGAGACAGCTCGTGACCGACCGCTGACCGCCTGCTCGCGCACACCGCGTGGTCCTGGTGGTCTCGCCGCCCGGCGGCACAGCGTTGTCCCCGGTACGAACCGTCAGGCGCCTTCTGGCGTTCCTCCTGGGGCCGCCAGTGACGACCTGGATCTCGGAGTCAACAAGTAGTCACAGGTGCATAGTGCCGCAGACACGGACATACCAACGGTCATCATATCGAGAATCGGTACGAGGCTCTGCCTACGCACTCCGACGCCTGACCGGCGATCGCCGAGGGTCGCTACCCGGCGACACCGGGCGACGGAACCCAACCACAGGTCCTCCGGACCCTTCACAGTCAAGAACGCCGGGCTGTGTCCTCGTGTTCCGGCAGGCGGGAGGTGATCAGTCGCCCACCGGACGGCGCACCGGGCGGGAAGCCCCGGTCGGGCCGGGTCCGCGCCAACCACCCAGCGGGGGGCTCGTTCACGCCTCGCACATGTGGGCAGCTCGGCGGTGAACACACGACGGCCACCTGGGTCACGACCGCCGGCCGTTCCCCTGCCGGACCCGCTCCTGCGGTCGTTCTTGTGGCGCGGGGTCGCCTGCTGGTACCTACTGACGGTGGGGTCGTCGCCGACCCACAACCGCCACGCCCAGTCCGCAGCGCCCACCACTCCGACCCGGGGTCCGGTGCGCACCAGATCCTCGGCCACCGGCGTGCCGGGCAGCACCCGCAACCAACCCGGCCGACCGGCCTCGTCGAACAGATCCGTCCCACTGTCAGCACCGGTGAACGCCAGCGTGCTGGCCAACCGGGCCGGGCCACGGGCAAGTTCCCGGTCAGACCGGGCGGCTGGACGCCTGGCCCGCGCGGTGTCCAGCCCGTCGACCACCTCACCAGCCCGCATCAGTACGGCCGCGGCCTGACCGTCAGTCCCGCACACCAGGTTGGCGCACCAGTGCATGCCGTAGACGAAGTACACGTACAGGTGGCCCGGTGGGCCGAACATCACCGCGGTACGGGTGGTGGAACCCCGGTAGGCATGCGAGGCCGGGTCGTCAAGCCCCGCGTAGGCCTCCACCTCGGTCAACCGCACCGACACGCCCCGGCTGCACACCACCCGACCGAGCAGGTCCCTGGCCACCTCGAGCGCCGGCCGCGCGAAGAAACCGCGCGGCAGCGGCTCGCTCATCTCACTCGTGTGTTCGCCCATTCCATGTGTGATTGTGTCAAATCGGTGAGAGCTGCCAACTGCCCCCCCACCCGGGACGGCGCGGTGCCGCCCGGAGTGGCACGGGACGCCAGCGAACCGTCCACCGACAACACCGACCTGACCTCGGCGGTGAGCCGAGAATCCACCGCGGCCAGTTCGTCCACGGACACGTCCGGCAGGTCACAGCCACACCGCTCGCAGTACCGCACCAGTTCCCCGGCGATCCCGTGCGCGTCCCGGAACGGCACGCCCTGCCGGACCAGCCACTCGGCCACGTCGGTGGCCAGTGCGAAGCCGGTCGCCGCCGAACCGCTCACCCGGTCGGTGTCCACCCGCATGGTGGCGACCATCCCGGCCATCGCGGGCAACACCAACAGAAGTTGGTCGACCGAGTCGAAGACCGGCTCCTTGTCTTCCTGGAGGTCCCGGTCGTAGGCCAGCGGCAGCCCCTTGAGGGTGACCAGCAGTCCGGTGAGGTTGCCGACCAGTCGGCCGGACTTGCCCCGGGCCAACTCCGCGACGTCCGGGTTCTTCTTCTGCGGCATGATCGAGGACCCGGTGGAGTAGCCGTCGTCGAGGACGACCCACCCGAACTCCGAGGTGGCCCACAGGCAGACCTCCTCGCCCAGCCGGGACAGGTGCACCCCCATCAGTGCGGCGGCGAACAGGAACTCCGCGGCGAAGTCCCGGTCGGACACCGCGTCGATCGAGTTGGCCGCGACCGAGTCGAAACCCAACTCGGCGGCCACCATGTCCGGATCCAACGGCAGCGACGACCCGGCCAGCGCCCCGGCACCCAACGGCGAGACCGCCGCCCGCCGGTCCCAGTCGCGCAGCCGGTCGACGTCCCGGGCCAACGCGTGCGCGTGCGCGGCCAGGTGGTGGGCGAACAACACCGGCTGGGCGTGCTGCAGGTGGGTCATGCCCGGCGCGGGCAACCCGCGGTACTCGACCGCCTTGGCCACCAGTGCCGCCTCCAGTTCGGCCACCGCGGCCACCACCTGGCGGACGTGGTCGCGCAGGTACAGCCGCAGGTCGTTGGCGATCTGGTCGTTGCGACTACGGCCGGCCCGCAGCTTGCCGCCGAGCGGGCCGAGACGTTCCAGCAACCCGCGTTCCAGCGCGGTGTGCACGTCCTCGTCATCCTCGGTCGCAACGAACGCGCCGGACCGGACATCGCGGTCCAAACCGTCGAGGGCACCGAGCATCCGGTCCAACTCGTCGGCGTCGAGCAACCCGGCGCGGTGCAGTACCCGGGCGTGCGCCCGCGACCCGGCCAGGTCATAGTGCGCCAACCGCCAGTCGAAGTGCACCGACACCGACATCGCGGCCAGTGCCGGCGCGGGACCACCGGAGAACCGCCCGCCCCACAGCCGGGTGGTGCCGCCGGTCATGCCGTGCCCTGGGCCGCCACCCGCGCCGCCCGCCTGGCAGCGACCTTGGCCGGCAGTCCCCACAACTCCACGAAACCCCGGGACATCGACTGGTCGAAGGTGTCACCCGAGTCGTAGGTGGCCAGCTCATAGTCGTACAGCGAGTGCTCGCTGCGCCGACCGGTGACCACCGCCCGGCCGCCGTGCAGGGTGAGCCGGACGTCGCCGGTGACATGCTCGTTCGCCTCGTCGACGAACCGGTCGAGGGCCTGCTTGAGCGGGGAGAACCACAGGCCGTCGTAGACCAGTTCGGTCCACCGCTGGTCCACGGTGCGCTTGAACCGTGCCAGGTCGCGTTCCACGGTGACGTTCTCCAACTCCTGGTGGGCTGTGATCAGGGCGATCGCGCCGGGTGCCTCGTAGATCTCCCGGCTCTTGATGCCCACCAGTCGGTCCTCGACCATGTCCAGTCGGCCGATGCCCTGCGCCCCGGCCCTGCGGTTGAGTTCCTCGACCGCCTCACGCATGGTGACGGCACGGCCGTCGATCGCCACCGGCGCGCCCCGCTCGAAGGTGATGACGACCTCGTCGGGCTCGCGCGGAGGCCTCGGGTCGGCGGTGTAGGAGTACACCTCCTCGATCGGCGCGTTCCAGATGTCCTCCAGGAAGCCGGTCTCAACCGCCCGGCCCCACAGGTTCTGGTCGATCGAGTACGGAGACCTGGCCGTCACGTCGATCGGCAGACCCCGCTCCGCGGCGAAGGCGATCGCCTTGTCCCGGGTCATCCCCGAGTCACGTACCGGCGCGAGCACCTTCAACTCGGGCCCCAACGCCGCGATGCCCACCTCGAACCGGACCTGGTCGTTGCCCTTGCCGGTGCAGCCGTGTGCGACCGTGGAGGCGCCGAACTGCCGGGCCGCGTCCACCAGGTGTTTGACCAGGACCGGCCGGGACAGCGCCGAGACCAGTGGGTAACGGTCCATGTACAGGGCGTTGGCACGCAGTGCGGGCAGACAGTAGTCGGTGGCGAACTCGTCGGTCAGGTCGGCGACGACCGCCTCGACCGCGCCACAGGTCAGCGCGCGCTCGCGTACCACGTCGAGATCCTCGCCGCCCTGGCCGACGTCACCGGCCACCGCGATCACCTCGGCGCCGGTCTGTTCGGCGATCCAACCGATCGCCACGGAGGTGTCCAGGCCTCCCGAGTAGGCCAGGACGACACGTTCGGTCACGGGTGCTCCTTGTTCTGGTTGTCATGGTCATGGTTGGCCGATTCGCTTCGGTTCTCATGCCGGCCGGCCTGCCGGTCGTGACGTGACACACCCAGCAGCTGTTCGGCCAGCGCCGGCCCGCCGGTT
>DATCXL010000570.1:0-2121 GCA_036565825.1 Mycobacteriales bacterium | reverse complement strand
GTACACCGCCACCTGGGCGGCGAACCAGCGCAGCAGCGGTACCGGCGCGGCGCACATGCACGGGCCGTTGCAGTCGCACGTGGTCGGCCGTGTGGTGGGTGACGTTGCCGGGTACGGGCGCGGACGGCGAATCGGTAGGCCACGCGGCGTGTAGCGGGTGGGTTCGTCCGGGCCGGACGAGTCATCTTGTGGGTCCTGTGGGGCGACCGGACTGCGGATGGTCACTACCGCGCCTCCCGTGATGGTGTCGGATGAGGGGCGAAAAGAAGCCCGCGAGCCAGCGACTGGACCGGGCAGGTGATCGCGGACTGTCCACACGAGCAGACCGGGACCGCCGACCAGTGCGGTCGACGCACCTGGTGCAGAGCCAGGACGGCGAACGCGAACACGGCGAACAACCCGGGTTCCACATCACACAGACACGGCGGGTCATCCGCACCGGATTCCAGCGGCAGAGGGTCCGTGCCGAGCTGGTCCACCGCGGTCGCCACTCGAACTGTGTCGCGGCAGAGATTTCTGCTCACCAGGTCACCCCTGCCATGTCCACATGGGCAGTCCACGTCGTCCGCGTAGATGGACGCATCGACCCTCCTCGTTCGACTTTCTTGCGTACCGCGTGACGACGTGGTTACGTCACGTCGCCAGACACAACAGAGGCATTCGGTGTTCGGGTACCCCACAGACCGGACAGGACAGACAGTCCAGCGACCGAGTGACGGGTCGGGGAAGGAATGGCTATGGAGGACGCGGCGGGTCCAAGCGGATGGGCGTTCCGACTGGCAAAGGCACGGTTGAGGCGGTTCCCCACCATGTGGCAGGCGGCGCGCGCCCTGCACAGTCTTGATCCGAAAAATTTGCCTGATGCCAAGACGTTGCATCGTTACTGGTCGGAACGGTGGGAACCCGGCGCGATAAGGCCGAATCGCACCTACCGGGAACTGATCGAGCGGCTACTCGACGCTCCCGGGCTGTTCCGGGACAGCGCTGTATCCGACGTGAACTCGTCGTCGGCTCCGGAGTTGTCAGATCTGCCTGTCCAGTCTGGCCGTCCTGACATCTCCCCGATGCCGACCTGTCGGCATAGCTTGGTCGAGAACGATCTGACGACCCGGCCGGTGCGGGGTGAGGAGGTCAGGATGGCTGCCGACGAGTCGGCCGAGCACGCCATGATGTCTGATGCGCAGATTGGCGAGAGCACGCTGGAACAACTCCGCGGCGATGTGTTGCGCATCGCGCGGGGTTATTCGCTGCGGCCGTTGCCCGACGTGTTCCGCGCTGCCCGACAGACCCGTGACATCGCGATGCGGTTGATCGACCGGACACACCGCCTGGCGCAACTCGCCGACCTGTATGTCATCACCGGACAGTCGTGTGGGTTGCTGGCCACGGCGGCGTTCGAGATGGGGTACTGGGACGCTGCCGCGCGGTTCGCCGGGTCGGCCCACACCTACGGCGACCTCGCCGGACACAAGGGACTACGGGCCTGGGCACTGGGTCTGCACGCGATCATCGCGAACTGGCAGGGTCACCCCGACGAGGCTCTGAACCTGCTGGGCGACGGGCTCCGGCAGGCACCGGCGGGAACCGCGACCGTCCGGCTTCGCTGCATCGAGGCACGGTCACGCTCGCTGCTGGCCGACCGTGACGGCACCACTTCGGCGCTGCACACGGCCGAGCAGGCCCGGACCACTGACTTTCGGGACGACCTGCACGACGAGATCGGTGGTGAGTTCGGATTCGGTGCGGCGCGTCAGGCGTTCTGCGCCGGCTCCGCCTACATCGGACTGCGTGACGGCGCTGCCGCCGAGGAACACGCCCAGCGTGCGCTCACGCTCTACGCCTCCGCACCCGCCGGGGAGCGTGCCTACTCGGCGGAGAACGGTGCCCGAATCGACCTGGGCACCGCACGGTTGCTGCGCGGCGACCTGGACGGTGCCCGGGAAGCGCTCGCCCCGGTGCTCGCGCTGCCACCGGTGCACCGTGTCGTCGTGCTCACCGGCCGCCTTGGCCAGGCCCGTACGCTCCTCGCCGGTGAGGCGTTCACCGGCTCTCGGGTGGCGCGCCAACTCGATGGCGAGATCCACCAGTTCAGCGCCGACACCGCCGCCCGGGCACTGCCTG
>DATCXL010000558.1:0-2976 GCA_036565825.1 Mycobacteriales bacterium | reverse complement strand
GCGCTGTCATAGGTGGTCGCGCCCGCCACCGTCGCGCCCGCCGAGCTCTTGACCGTGAACGCGATCGAGGAGGGCTGCACGGCCTCGGAGAACGTGGCTGTCGCGGTGGTGCTGACCGGCACGCTCGAGGTGCCGTCCACCGGAGTGACCGCAGTGACGGTCGGCGCCGACGAGTCGGGTGGTGCCGTGGTCGTGAAGGTCACGTCGACCCAGTAGTTGGTGGAGCTGAAGGTGCTGGTCGGGAAGCCCGAGGTGTCATAGCGGAACACGCCATTGGGCCCGTCCACCCCGTTGGCGAGCGCACGCAGCGGTGGGCTCACGGTGTCGGAGCTGGCGAACCAGCCGGCGTCGGCCGCGTAATGGCCGGCCGGGGCGAAGTAGGACACGACGTACGTCGTACCGGCCGTGACCGGCACAGGGCCGGAGAAGCTCACCGACTGCCAGCCGCTGGCCGTCTCGTTGCTGAAGGTGGCCGTTGCCAGCTGCTGACCGCTCGCGCTCCACAGGGTCCCGGTGTGGGTCCCGGTGTTGCCGGCGCCCTTGTAGAAGCGCACTCCGGTCACCCAGCCGTCGACGTCGGCGCGGAACTTCATGCCCAGCTCGGTGGCGTGGGCGTCGTTGGACGACGTGACACTCGGCGTGCTGAGTGAGCCGAAGACCGAGCAAGGGCAGGCAATCGTGAACGTCCGACCGGCTGAGGGCGTCTCGCTGTTGCCGCTGTCGTCGGTGGCCCTGGTCTTGACGGTGACCTGACCGGACCCGGATGGTGACCAGGCGTAGGTCCACGAGGTTGTGCCCTTGGCGGGGTGCCACGTCGTGCCGCCATCGGTGGACACCTCGACGGCACCGACGCGGCCGCCGCCGTTGTCTGAGGCGGTGCCCGACAGCGTGACCGTGGTCCCGTTTGCCAGGTTGGAGCCGGCTGGCGGCGACGTGATCGTCGAGGTCGGCGCGGCCGTGTCGGTCGATGCGCTGGCCGCAACGAGGCCGGGCTGGCGGGTGCCTGGCTGGGCGCCCATGTCGGCGAGCACGTTGACGGTCGCCTGCTGCATGCGTACGTCGGGAGTGCTGGCGTTGCCGTCGTGCTCCGAGTCAAGGCCCCACGACCACTGCACGGTGCCGGCGCCGAAGACGAGGGCCCCGCTCGATGCACGGTAGAGGGTGAGGCTGTGCGTCGCGGTGCCGGGTGCCACGTTTGACCCGTAGTCGGTGATCTTGGCCTGGACGTTCTCGGTCGTCTCAGACATGGTGACCAGCCCAGCGGGCCGCGACCCGTTGTCGACCGCCTCGTCCCACTCGTAGCCGAGCGTGCCGTCGGCCAGGGTGGCGACCTGCCCGGAGCCCAGCGAGGCGATCGAGGTGTTGCGCCAGATCCGCATCTGGCTGTAGGCGGCCGGCACCTGGATGGCCGAGGTGCAGCACTGCACGGTCCACAGCTGGCCGGTCAGAGCGTTCTCGGGCCGGCCACCGTCAGCCGGTGGCGAGAAGCGCGGGTCGCGCCAGCTGCCCGTCCAGGTCGGCGGGTCGGCCGGGTCGATCACAGCATTGGCCTTGGTCTCCTTGTAGGTGACCATCGTGCGGAAGCTCGTCGCAGAGGAGTCGATGCTCGGCTCCCAGCGGGTCTTCCAGAACACCTCGTTGCCGCTGAAGAACGCGAGGTTGACCCCGGCGGACCGCGCCGCCTCGACGTTGGCCCGCTGCGGTCCGGACCAGTACTCGTCGTGGCCCACCGACATGAACGTCTTGTGGTTGGTGAGCAGCCCGCCTCTGCGCGCGGTGTCGACGCCGGTGGAATAGCTGACGTCGTAGCCGTTGGCCTCGAGGAACCGGACCATCGGGTATTCGGAGCCGAACACGAAGTCCCGGCCATCGATGTTGGTGGCCCGGTTGTTGAACGGACGGTTGTAGCTGACCTTGTAGGCCCGGCCAGCCGGCTGGCCGGAGTAGAGGCTGTTGCCACCCCAGTCGTTGTAGGCCTGCCAGGTGGAGTCGGATGTCTGGAAGAGCAGGTCGGAGTGGCTCGAGTCGTCGCGGACGACGAAGACGATGTGGTTGTCACCACCGGTATCGGTTCGAGTGATGTGGGCGATGTAGATGCCGGACACCGCGGTAGCCGGCACCGCCCACGCGGCCGACTCGGCCCAGTTGCCGCAGTCGATCAGTCCCGTGCTCGTGTCGGAGAGGCAGGCCGGCTGGTTCTGCGGCAGGCTCGCCGACGGATTCACGCTGGCGATCTTGCGAGCCCCGTCACCGCCGTAGTAGCCGAGTCGGTAGATGTCGATGGTGTAGGCGCGCGCGTCGGTGTCGACCTTGAAGTGCACCGTCTGGCCGACGTTCACCGAGATGTCGGTGGCAAAGCCGACGATCGATGAGTCACCGCCGCGACTGACGTCCCACTCGGTCGAGGGGTTGCCGGGTTTGGAGTTCTCACAAGCGATCGCGTTGATCAGCGGGTTGCACGGATCCGCGGCCTGCGCGTTCGAGGGCAGCAACAGCAGATATGACCCGAGCACCAGGGCGACGACCAGCGCCGCCGTGCGCGCTCTTCCCTTAGTAGGCACCGGTCCCCCTAATGACCGCACTGAGGGTCTTCTTGAGGATCAACAGGTCGAGCGCGAACGACCAGTTCTCGACGTAGCGCAGGTCGAGGCGCACGGATTCGTCCCAGGTCAGGTCGGAGCGACCACTGATCTGCCACAGGCCGGTCAGCCCCGGCTTGACCAGCAGCCGCCGCCGCACCTCGTCGGTGTAGGCGGCCACCTCATCGGGCAGCGGCGGGCGTGGCCCGACCAGCGACATGCGCCCGGTGAGCACGTGCAACAGCTGCGGCAGCTCGTCGAGCGAATAGCGACGCAGGAACATCCCCAAGGGGGTCACCCGCGGGTCGCCCATGACCTTGAACAACGGGCCATCAGGATGCCGGTTGAGGTGAGCCACCTCGTGCAGCCGCCGCTCGGCATCGGCCACCATGGTCCG
>DATCXL010000555.1:0-7785 GCA_036565825.1 Mycobacteriales bacterium | reverse complement strand
CCCGCGTGTTCGGCGGGAAGAACAAGGATGGAGCGGGTGGGACCGGGGCGTCCGCCCGGCGCCGGGGCCACAACATGTACGGCAGCAAGCACCAACCGCTGACCGGCGGACACGGGACCATGGGCCAGGACGGCAACGGCCGCCGCTACCCGGAGAAGTACGACACCGGGCGCGGCCGGAACCCCGGCGACGTCTGGACTCTGTCGACACAGCCGTACCCCGAGGCGCACTTCGCAGTCATGCCACCCGAACTGGCTCGCCGATGCATCCTCGCCGGTTGCCGCCCGGGCGGAACCGTCCTCGACTCGTTCTCCGGTTCAGGAACTACCGGAATGGTTGCTCGACAGACCGGCCGCCGATACGTCGGCATCGATCTGCGCGCCGAGTACCACGACCTGGCGGTTCGAAGGATGGGCGACACCCCACTGCCGTTCGGCGAGGCGTCGTGACAGTGCGGGGCGGCAGATGGGAGACCGGAGTGACCAAGCAGCACGAGTTGACCACTGTGGAGGGTGCGAAGTGAGGACCCTGTTGCACCGTCTGACGCATCGGCACGTCCACTACGCCCGTGACGGGTTCGGGATCGTCCGCGCCTGCTCCCTGCGTGTCCCGGGTGCGTCGGTGCGGCTGCTGTGGTGGCCCGAACCAGGCGTCACCGAGGCCCCTCCGTTGGAGGTCCCGGCGGACCGGTTGAACGCGTGGCTGGACGCCACCACCCAACTCGACCGACTGTGGGCACTGTCGTGACCGCCGAATGCCCGACCCCGCACAAGATCGGGTTCCCATCGCAGCGGGACGCCCGCGACCACATCCACGCCTGGCAGATGGACGCCGAACCCTACCGGTGCGCCTGCGACATGTGGCACCTGCGCACCCCGCAACCACCGCAGCAGAAACCCGGGACCCGGCGTGCGTTGCTCGCCGCGCACTTCAACGCCGAACACCTGCTGGCCCCGGTCCGCGGCTGCCAGGAGTGTGCACGGGAACAGCATCGGAGCCCCCGGTGACCGGGTACCCGATCCCAGCCAACTACGGGCATTGGTGGCTGGCGACGTCCCGTCGTCTCCACGCCGTCACCGAGGACGCCCTGACCCGTGAGGCGTTGGACGACGTCCTGGACGACAACGCCCCGGTGGTTCGGACGACGGTGTGCGGCAGGGCTCTGGCCCTGCGGGTCGGGAGCCTGGGTGACCGGCTCGGGGCGCGTCGCTGCGTCGACTGTTGCGTCGGGCTCGACGTTCCTGGCGGGTATGGCACCCCGGCGAACGAGGCCGCCATCCGACAGGAGGGCTGGTTGTGATCGACGCGCTTGGCGGTCACTTCGCATCATCCTTACCCGGCTTCGGTCCGCGTTCGGCTGGTTCGATGCCGTGTCGCCGCGCGATCGTGCGGACGTACCGGTCCGTGACGGCCGGTGCCGCGATCCGTGCCACCTCGCTGGGTGGGACGCCCTCGTTTAGCGCGTACACGACCGCGTCTTCCATCTCTTCGCGGATCTTCTTGATGCCTTGGTGTTTACGTACGGCGCTGGCGAGTCGCTGCCGTGGATCTTGCTTGTTGGGGACCATGAGGCGGATTCTACCGGACCTTGTATCCGGAAGTGAGTTCCGGTACTGTGTTCCGTGTAGGGCAGTGAAGCCGAGATGCCAGGGAGACACGAGATGACCGCACCGAAGCTCACCATCACCGGCGTCGACGCCCAGGAGATCCGCTCCCACGTCGCCACCTACGTCAAGCCCAAGGCCGGCATGGGTTGGACCGAGGTGCGGGTGATCCGGGAGTGCGACCACGGCTGCAAGCTCCACGTCCGGCGCCGGGGCTGCGTGAACGAGTACGCGGTCATCCACTACCGGGGGTACGGGTGCCCGCTCGACGTGCCGGCCACCCGCATCGTCCCGGTGAAGGTCAGTGCCGGTTCGAAGTAGCCCACCCGATCTAGGCCGTGACCCCGCCCACCATCTCGAAAGGAGAACCCGTGACCGCCTCCGACATCATCACCCGGGCCGCTGACCTGATCGACGCCCAAGGGTTCAACAGGTTCGCTGTCGCAGACCGCGACGAGTCCGGCCGGTACCGGACCGATGGGCCGTTGGACGTCATAGCTGCCCTGCGGTTGGCCGGCACGGGCTCGTTGGACGTGTACGCAGCCAGTGGCGAGGCACGGTCGGCCTACTTCGACGCCCGGAAGACCCTGTCGACGATGGGAGGCATCGGGCATCTGGTCGAGTGGGCGAACTCGTTGACTCCGGCCGAGGTGACGTCCCGGATGCGCGAGGTCGCACGGTTCGCCGATATGCCGCAGCCGGTGATGGACCACTGCGACCACTGCGAACAGCCGACCGGTCGGGTGATGTACGGCGGGGTTCTGATCTGCGAGCAGTGCCGCAACCAGCCCTGACTGTCTACCCGCCCCGCCATGAACAGGAGGACCCAGTGATCCCAGTTCCCACAGCCGATCTGGTCGACGCCCTGCACAACGTGGCCCTGTTCGCGGGCAAGCCGTCGGACTACACCGACCTGGACGTTGTCCGCGTCGAGTGGGACGGCGACCACCTGCACGTGCAGGCAACCAACCGGTACGTCATGGCGTGGGCGTCGCCGCAGATCGGGCCGCGTGACGGCGTATTCGACGGCCCCGCCGACGCTCCGTGGCAGGCCGGGGTCAGCACCCGTGAGGTCAAGCACCTGGCCGCAGCGCTGCGAACCCCGGACAAGGCCACTATCACCGGGGTCGGTCTGTGCGGCTCGACGGTCGTGTTCGACCGGCAGCCCGGCCCGGATCTCACCCCGACCACGATCACGGTGCCCGCCGGTGACCTGTCCGAGTTCCCTCCGGTGGGCGCGCTGCTGGCCGCGATGACGGACACCGTTCCTGTTGAGCGGATCGCGTTCGGCCCGGCACTGCTGGGGCTGTTCGCCAAGGTCCGTCTGCCGGTTCGTGAGCCGGTGGTGTTCACCATGGACGGTCCTACCGGTGCCACGCGCTGGCAGATGGGGGACCGGTTGCGCGGCGCGATCCAGCCGATCCGTTTGGACGCCGACCCGATCCTGGCCGACCCGCTGCGGACCTGACCGCCCGCTGGCTCTGACCCCGCCGGCCCTACCCGACAGGAGGACCACATGACCACCACCGGGCACACGTACCGGGTCGGTGACTACGTCGTCTACCACGGCTCGCTGTCGCGCCAGCATGGCCTGGCCGAGGTCCTCGTCGTGCACGAGGACAGCTTGATGTTGGAGTCCTGCTACGGCGTGCTGCTCTCACACGTCCGCTTGTCGTCGGTGACCCCTGAGGTGGACTGGGAGGCGGCGAAGTGACCGGCCCGAACGCGGCGCCCACAGGGGACGGGGTGGAGTTCGTCCCGGCCAAGCGCGGGGACCTCGCCGTCCTGACCATCTCGGTTCCCACGGGACGGTTGGACGGCTCCCGGGAACTCGCCTATCTGATCGAGGTGATCACGTCGGTGACCCGTGACGGGCAGATGAAGGCCACCCGGCCAGCGAACGCCATCCGCCCGCTTCTGCTGGGCCACCGGGGAATCAAGGCACACCGGGTGGTACCGGCCGTCGAGGTGGACGTGGCTGCGGTGCTCGCCGATGTCGAGTCGCACACCTGGCCGGGTAGCACCCGGGTCCGCCCGTACGACGACATGACCGAAGTGCGGGCCCTGCTCGCCCGCCACACCACCACAGCCCAGGAGGAATCGTGATCGAAACCGGACCCAACAGCACCAGCATCACCATCATCGACCCCCGGGAACCCGAGCGTGACCCGTTGAAGGTGTGCCGTGGTGGCGGTGATGACCTCGATGGACGGTTGGTGACCTTCCAGATCGGTGATGAGTTCGTGCACGTCAACCGCGCGGACGCGGAGGCGATCGCCGAGTTCATCACCAAGTCGTACCGGCGGTCGGAGTTCGCCCCGGTGTTCTACGAGGACTGACCCGGCCGCGCCGTGACCCCGCGCCGCCCCTGCTTCCAGACAGGAGTGCCCTGTGATCCCCGTGTGGCTGTTGGATGTGGACGGTGTACTCAACGCCGGCCGCGCCGGCTGGGACGGGCCGCCTCGGACCGGCACCGCCTACGACAAGGACGGCCAGCCGTTCCGGATCCGCTGGTCGGCGGACCTTGTCAAGCGGATCACCGCGTTGCACGTGTCGGGCGCGGTGGAGATCTGGTGGGCGACCACGTGGGTGGACCACGACCCCGACCAGATCTCCAGATTGTTGGGCCTGCCGACGTTCCCTGTCGGGTGGGAGCCGCAGGGCTGGGCACACACGCTGTACGTGCGAGCGGCGAAGCAGAACGCAGCCCACCACGTGTTGCGGGCGGAACGCCGGCCGTTGATCTGGACCGACGACGACGCGATCCCCGACGGCCTGATCGAGCCGGGTGACCCGCCGGCCCTGCTGATCGCACCGGACACCCGCCGTGGGCTGCGACCGGAGCACATGGACCGTATCGAGCAGTTCGCCCGACAGATGACGCGATCGGAGGACCGGTGAGCACCGATCGTTACGCCCGCCGTCGTGGCTGGCAGAAGGTCGCCCTGGACGACCTGACCATGTTGACCACTGTGGTCGGTGCGGATCTGACCCCGATCGGGTGGTCGATCAGCCCGGTCGGTGACCTCATCGGTACCACCGACACCCGGGAGGTGTGGCAGGAGTGGGTGGAACGTCTGCGTGCCACGGTCACCGAGTCGGTTGGGGATGACGGGGCGGTGACGTTGTCCGCTCGGGTTCCGGCCGGCCGGTTCGCCTGCGTGGAGATCCGCGCGGTCATCCCACCGAGTGTCCCTGCCCGCTAACCCGCCTCGGCCGCGCCGTGACCCCGCGCGGTTGTCCACAGCATCCACAGCACCATCAACAAGAGAAGGAAGAATGACCAGCTACCGCAGTTCTGACACCAGCCCGGCCCGCGTGCTCGGGTACATCACCGCCGTGTTCCTGGCCCTGGTCTTGTTCGTCGGCCTGATCGTCGGCGTGGTCGCCGGGTTCAAAACGTTCAACCGGCACCAGGCCATCGCCGACGCGAACAACCGGGCGCACGTCGCCCGGATCAACGCCGCGAACGAACAGCAGGTCAACCAGTTGCGGATCGGCGCGCAGGCCCAGAAGGTGAAGATCGCCCAGCAGTCCGCGCAGATCCGCCTGGAAGACGCCAAGGGCGTCCGCGAGGCGCAGGACGAGATCTCCAAGACTCTGACGCCGTTGTACGTGCAGTTCGAGATGGTGCAGGCGTTGCAGGACATCGCTAAGTCGGGGAAGAACTCGTCTGTGGTGTTCATCCCGTCGGGTGCGAACGGAATCCCACTGGTGGCCGGAGCGGACGGTCAGCCGGCGGTGACGCTGCCTGGTGCCGGCCCGAGGTAGCCGCGTTCCCGGTGTGCGCCGTGACCCCGCGCCCACCGGCCAGCCCGATCAAGTCCAGGAAGGACACCATGCGCAAGATCCCGACCCTGTTCATTCGTGACCCGCAGAACATGCGCCAGGTCACCCGAGAAATCCACCCCGACTGCCAGTGGGTTGTCGACGGCGAGGGCATCGCCACCCTCAAGTACGACGGCGTGTGCGTCATGCTCAGCCCCTCCGGTAACTGGTGGGCCAGGCGCGGAGTCAAGGCGGGTAAGGCCACGCCGCCGAACTTCGTGCGCGTCGAGTCCGACGACGTCACTGGCGAGGTCGTCGGCTGGGAGCCGATCGAACAGTCCGCGTTCGCCCGCTGGCACGCCGACGCGGTCGCGTGGAGGGACGAGTCCTACGGTGTCCTGCCGTGGATCGCCGGCACCTACGAGCTGGTGGGGCCGAAGATCAACGGGAATCCGGAGAAGGTCGACGGTCACCACGAACTTCGGTCGCACTCGGGTGCGTCGAGGTTGCCTGGCGCGCCGCGTGACTACGACGGCTTGGCCGCCTACCTCGCAGGTTTCCCCGGTGAGGGGATTGTCTGGCATCACCCGGACGGGCAGCGCATGGCGAAGCTCAAGCGAAGGGACTTCCCCGCTCCGCAGAACAAGCCCTGATCCTGCCCACCTGCGGCCCCTGACCCCGGCCACCACCGACCGATCACGTCCGGAAAGGACATACGTTGCTCACCATCACGGACCTGTTCGCTGGGGCAGGCGGATCCTCGTCGGGAGCTGAACGGGTCCCGGGCGTGCGAGTCCGGATCGCCTGTAACCACTGGGCGCTGGCCGTGGAAACCCACGCCACCAACCTGCCCTGGGCCGACCACGACGTGGCGGACATCTCCCAGGTCGACCCGCGCCGCTACCCGGCCACCGACCTGCTGTGGGCGTCCCCGAGCTGCACGAACCATTCACAGGCCCGCGGTCGGCGCCGTGACGACGGCCAACCTGACCTGTTCGGGGAGATCCTGCCCGACGACGCGGGTGAACGGTCTCGGGCAACGATGTGGGATGTTCCCCGGTTCGTCGAGGCGATGATGTTACGTGGCCGGCCGTATCGGGCGTTCGTGGTCGAGAACGTTGTCGACGTCCGACAGTGGATGTTCTTCCCGGCGTGGAAGACGGCGCTGCGTGCGGCCGGGTACTGCCTGCACGAGGTGTTTCTGAACTCGATGTTCGCCGGCCGGTTGGGTGAACCCGCCCCGCAGTCTCGGGACCGCTGGTACTGCGTGGGGCACCTGGCCGCCGAGCAGTGCCCGGACCTGGACCGGTGGACCCGCCCGGCCGCCTGGTGCCCGACCTGCGAGGCGACGGTCCGCGCGGTGCAGGCGTGGAAGCGCCCCGACAGGCCGCACGGCCGGTACCGGGCCCAGTACGTGTACCGCTGCCCGAACGTCGCCTGTCGCAATACCGAGGTACACCCGCGGGTGTTGCCGGCTGCGGTGGCGATCGACTGGGCCCTGGCTGGCGTCCGAATCGGGGATCGCGTCGACCCGCTGGCCCCGGCAACGATGCGCCGAATCCGCGACGGCCTGGCCCGGTACGGGTCGACTGCGCTGTTGGTCCCGGCCGGTGGGACGTGGAACGACGATGCCCGTCCGGTGACCGAGCCGATGCGCACTAGGACAACCCGGGAGACCGAGGGTGTGGTGTTCCCTTCGTTGCTGGTGCCGGTGGAGGGCCGGGACGGGGTGAACGCCCGGCCGGCGACCGGTCCGATGCGTACCCAGACCGCCAGGCTCCAGGACGCGTTGGTGGTGCCGTTGCGGAACAACGGTGTGGCCCGGCCGGCTGGCACGCACCCGTTGCCGACGTTCGCCGCGGCCGGCCAGCACCACATGTTGGTGTCGTACTACGGCAATGGGTCTGCTCGGCCGGTGTCGGAGCCGATCGCGACGATCCCGACGAAGGACCGTTTCGCCCTGGTGTCCACGTCGGCCCCGGCGGTGGACGACTGCACGTTCCGGATGTTGGAGCCGTCCGAGATCAAGGCCGGTATGGCGTTCACACCCGGCTACACCGTGCTGGGGAACAAGCGGGAGCGGGTCCGACAACTTGGTAATGCGGTGACCCCGCCGGCCGCCCGTGACTTGGTCGCCGCCCTGGTCGAGGCAATCACCGGCGACCACATTGAACAGACCGCCTGACCCACCACGCCGCCCCCTGGCCAGGGCGGCACCCCAACGTCCACAAGAGAGGGCCGAACCGTGAACAACGGCAGCATCTGTCCCGAGTGTGGGCAGCCGATGCACTTCGCGTCGGACTGCCAAAACCAGGACTGCACCGGCTACGGGTGCGACATCTGTGACGTCGGGTGCGACTGGGACTTCACCGACGGTGGCCGGTGTTGGGCGGCTGGTTCGGCCTGATGCCTG
>DATCXL010000529.1:0-2505 GCA_036565825.1 Mycobacteriales bacterium | reverse complement strand
CCGCGGTCACTGCCGCGACCGCCGGGCACCGGGTCACCCTGGTCGATGCGGGATCGGAGCTGGGTGGGCGGATCCGGGTGGCCGCTCGACTGGTGGGCCGGGACCGACTGCTGCGGTTGACCGACGAACTCGCCACCCAGGCCCGTGCGCTCGGCGTGGAACTGCTGTCGGGACGCCAGGTGGATGCGGCGTGGGTGCTCGCCGGCCGGTGGGACACCGTCGTGGTGGCCACCGGGGCGACCGCCCGGACCGGATCGGGCAGTGTGCCGGTGGACGCCGCGGTCACCGCGCCGCAACGCCTCGGCGACCACGTGCTGGTCTACGACGAGCGCGGGGACTGGCAGGGTGCCGGGCTGGCCGAACACCTGGCCGGGCTGGGCATCCGGGTCGACCTGGCCAGCCCGGTGGCCGGGGTGGCCTGGAACGTGACGACCTACTCCCGGTTGGCGTTGCTGCCCCGGTTGGGGCAGGCCGGAGTCCGGGTACACCCGTTGCGCCGGATAACAGGCCGGGCCGAGGGCCGGGTGGAACTGGCCGACGTGCTCACCGGTGAACCGGAGGTGCTGACCGGGATGACCGCCGTCGTGCACGCCGGGCCCGAACTTGCCCGCGACGGGTTGTACCAGGAACTGTCCGGCCGCGACGGTGCCCCCGACCTCATGCTGGTCGGCGACGCGTACGCACCCCGTTCCGCCCTGGAGGCGGTGTTCGAAGGACACCGCGCGGGCGCGTCGATCGACCCGGACACGGCACCGGACCTGGTCCCGTTGCGCCGGGGCGTGCCACTGGGATCGTCCACAGCCACAGCGAATCCGAGATGACCGGGCCGACGCCCGGAAACGGGCCCGGCTGGCGGTTGGACGGGCTGGTGGCCCTGGTCACCGGGGCAGCCCGCGGTATCGGGCTGGCGATCAGTCACACCCTGGCCGAACTGGGCGCCGAAGTCGCGATGGCCGATCTGCGCCCGTCGGAGGAGTGGCGCGACGCCCGCGCCACGGTGCCGGCGTCGGACGGGCCGGTGTCCGCGCACCAGGTCGACGTGCGCGACGCGCAGTCGTGCCGACGCGTTGTCGCCGAGGTACTCGACCGGCACGGCCGGTGCGACCTGCTGGTCAACAACGCCGGGGTGCTGGCCTGGTCGGCCGCCGAACACACCACCGAGGACGAGTGGCGGCAGGTACTGGACGTCAACGCGGGTGGCACCTTCTGGATGAGCCAGGCCGCGTTGCCCGCGCTGCGTCGGTCGCCGCACGCCGCGGTTGTCAACCTGTCGTCCACCGCCGGGTTGGTGGCGGTGTCCGGGTCGGCCGCCTACGGGATCAGCAAGGCCGCGGTGGCGCACCTGACCCGGGTGCTGGCCCTGGAGTGGGCCGGGTACGGGATCCGGGTGAACGCGGTCGCGCCGACCATCGTGCCGACCGACATGAACACCGCGGCCCGCGCCGACCCGGCCTACCTGGACGCGAAACTCGCCACCATTCCGCTGGGCCGGATGGTCGGCGCCGACGAGGTGGCCGGCGCGGTGGCCTACCTGTGCTCGCCGGCCGCCGCCTCGATCACCGGCCACATCCTGACCATCGACGGCGGCGCCACCATCCACTGACGAATCCCACCGCCGATCTTGGCCTTATCGTTGTTGTTTTCGAGAAATAACAGCAACAACGCCAAGATCGGCGGTGGGATTCGTCAGCGGTGGAGGTACTGGCCGGGGAAGGTGTCGGTGACGTCCTTGCCATCGAACATCACCTCGCCGCGCAGCAGCACCGTGGTCGGCCAACCCCGCACCGAGATGCCCTCGAACGGGGTGTGGTCCTGGGCCGACCGGCACAGTTCGGTGGTCACCACCTGCTCCAGATCCAGGTCCACCACGGCCAGGTCGGCGTCCGAGCCGACCGCGATGGTGCCCTTACGCGGGTACAGGTTGAACCTCCGCGCCGGCATGGCCGAGGCCACCTCGGCGACCCGACCCAGGTCGATACCACGCTTGTGGTAGCCCTCGGAGATCAGCACCGGGTAGAGCAGCGCGGTGCCACCGAACCCCGGCAGTGCCGGCCACAGGTCCTCGCCCTTGTTCGACTCCATGCAGCAGGCGTGGTCGGAGGCCACCGTGGAGATCTGCCCGGTGCGCAGCCCCTCCCACAGCGCCTCGTTGTCGGAACGGTCCCGGATCGGCGGGTTCACCTTCCCACCCAGACCGCGCCCCTCAAGGTCCTCGCAGGCCAGCGCCAGGTGGTGCAGGGTGGTCTCGGCGGAGATGTCCATCCGGGGGTACCGGCGACCCACCTCTGCGGCGGTGGCCAGCGCGGTCGCGCTGGACAGGTGCAGCAGGTTGATGTTCACCCCGGTCGCGTCGGCCAGTACGGCGGCCTCCTCGATGGACAGTCGCTCGGTCAGCGGCGGCCGTCCGGCCGCGTACTCGGTCAGCCCGGACACCGACCGGTCGGCCTTGGCCCGTTCGATGAACACCCGCAGCAGTTCGGCCTGTTCGCAGTGCAGCGACAGCGA
>DATCXL010000522.1:0-4021 GCA_036565825.1 Mycobacteriales bacterium | reverse complement strand
CACGGGACTACTCGGCCGTACTGTCCCGCATCCTGGCCTCCCGCTGACCTTCTGCCGGCCACACGCCGGCCACACGCCGACCACACGCCCGCTGTCTGAGCACGGGCACGTGGTCAGGGAGACGTCTGGTCAGGCCTGGGCGTCGAGTCTGCCGAGTAGCCCCAGGAGCTGGTCCCGCTCGTCGGTGCTGAGCCGGCCGAAGAGCTGGCGACCGGCCTCGGCGCTCGCCGCGGTCAGCTGGGCACACAGTTCCTGACCCCGCGCGGTGGGTACCAGCAGCTGGGTCCGGCGATCGGCCGGGTTCGGCTGGCGGTTGACCAGACCGGAGTGTTCCAGCGCGTCGACCACCTCGGTGGCCGACCGGGGCGCGATGTTCAGCCGGCCGGCCAGGTCGGCGATCCGCAACGGGTCGGCCGCGCTGGCGATCTCGTACAGGGCGCGTCCCTGTGAGGGAGTCAGGTCCAGTGGCGCGAGTTGGTGGAGCGCCCGGTGGTGCAGCCGCTTGGAGACACGGAAGAACAGCCTCACCAGCTCTGTGGTGGCGTCCGGGGAGGTCATGTCCGGCTCCACTTTCGGCATAGGAAGTCCATAACTTGGTTTACCATATCGCGAGGTACCCTCATTATGAGCTTTGCTCAACAATCTGCCGTACGATCCGATCCGGGAGAACTGTCGACCCCCCGCGTGAACGCTGCCGCTCGCGGACACAGGCAGGCCAGCAGACCGAGGCCACGGAGGCTCGATGACCAGCGACACCCCCAGCACTCCCACCGCGCCGGCCCCAAACCATGCCGGCGGCCCCGACTCGGACCACTACCTGTCGCACCGGCAGATCCTGGTCGTACTCGGCGGCATCATGGCTGGCATGCTGCTGGCCGCGCTGGACCAGAGCATCGTGAGCACGGCACTACCGGTCGTCGTCAGTGACCTGGGCGGTCTGGACAAGCTGTCCTGGGTGATCACCGCCTACCTGCTCACCTCCACGGCAGCCACCCCGCTGTGGGGGAAGATCTCCGACCTGTACGGGCGGCGGCTGATCTTCCAGTTGGCGATCGGCATCTTCATCGTCGGTTCGGCCCTGTGTGGACTGTCCCAGAACATGCCGGAGCTGATCACCTTCCGCGCTTTCCAGGGCATCGGCGGCGGTGGCCTGATGTCGATCGCGTTCGCGATCATCGGTGACGTGATCCCGCCGCGGGAACGGGGCCGGTACCAGGGCTACTTCGGCGCGGTGTTCGGTCTGTCCAGTGTGGCCGGACCGCTGCTCGGTGGCTGGTTCACCGACGGTCCGGGCTGGCGGTGGATCTTCTACGTGAACCTGCCGGTGGGTATCGCCGCACTGTTGATCACCTCGGTGGCGCTGAAGTTGCCGACGGTGCGCCGGGAGCATCGGATCGACTACCTGGGCGCGGCCGTGATCATCGGCGCGGTCAGCTCGCTGCTGCTCTACCTGAACTGGGCTGGCATCGCCTACGGCTGGACCGCCCCGGGTCCGTTGGTGCTGCTCGCCGCGTTCGTGCTGCTGGGTGTGCTGTTCGTGCTGGTCGAACTGCGTGCGGTCGAGCCGATCATCCCGATGCGGCTGTTCGCCAACCCGGTGTTCCGGGTCGGCAACCTCTACGGGTTCCTCGCCGGTGTCGCGATGTTCGGCGGCATCATCTTCCTGCCGCTCTACATGCAGGCCGTGCTCGGTTACTCGCCGACCGCCTCGGGTCTGGCGATGTTGCCGGCGGTGATCGGCATCTTCTCCACCTCGATCACCTCGGGGCAACTGATCACCAGGACCGGCCGGTACAAGATCTATCCGATCCTCGGTGCCGCGATCCTGGTCGGGGCGCTGGGGGGCCTGGCGACGCTGGGCACCGACACGCCGTACTGGCAGCTCGCCGTGACCGAGTTCGCCTTCGGTGCCGGTCTGGGCCTGACCATGCAGACGATCGTCACCGCAGTGCAGAACTCGGTCGAGTTCCGCGACATGGGCGTGGCGACCAGTTCCACCACGTTCTTCCGGCAGATGGGTGCCTCCATCGGTACCGCGGTGTTCGGCGCGGTGCTGGCCAGCCGGCTGACGACCCACATCACCGAGCAGTTCGCGCACGCGCCGGCTGCCGTGGCAGGTAATGCCGCCGGGGTGAACGTCGACGCGAACGACATCCAGGCGATCGCCCGGCTGGCAGCGCCGGTCAGGGCACTGGTGCTCAGGGCATTCGCCGACGCGCTGGACGACGTGTTCCTGGTCGGGGTGCCGTTCGTGCTGGTCGCGCTGGTGACCGCACTGTTCCTCAAGGAGATCCCGCTGCGCAGCCGCGGCGACGGACCGAGCGCGCCGGGTTCGTCGGGTTCGTCCGGTCCGTCGGCCCCCTCGGGTGGTGGCGACCCTGTGTTGGCCGACGCGCACTGAAGTAGGTGACCTGGCCCCGGTCGGCTCGGCGCGCGAGTCGGCCGACCGGGTGTCACCCTCGGTCGAGGGGCGGCCATCGCGGCCCAGCGACTCGACCGGCGGGGGATCCATGTCGCACACCAGGCGGGAAGACTTTCCGTGGGAGATCAACGTCCCTGACCACCCGGAGCGCACCAACAGCCCGGGTTACCGCCGCAGCCGGAAGCTGATGATCAAGATCGTGCAGACCACCCAGCCCTGGCCGCTGGGCGACGAGCCGTACCAGGACCACCACGGCGGCGGCATCTGGGTGCAGGACTCCAAGGGGTGGCTGCTGGTCATGGGCCTGGCAGGGATGGAGTGGTCTGCCCAGTTCTGTGCCGAACCGGCCAAGGTGGACGTCCTGCGGCAGATCGCTGCCCGGGTGGTGGCGGGGTTCCCCGAGACCCTGCCCGGATACCTGGAACTGGGTTACCGCGACGCGGCCGGGCTGCTGGCAACGCCGATCACCGACCCGGACACGGTCGCGGCCTGGGCCGACGGCATCTTCAACGCCTCCATCCCGCTACCGGCCACCATGCACACCGGGGTACGCCCGGTCGGTGCCGGCTACCACCACTACCCCAAGCCAATCGTGGACATCCTCACGTTCAAGCGGGACGACTTCGACCTGTTCGTCGACGACGAGGAGGGCCGGACGGTGGCGGTGACCCCACTCGCGCCCCGGTTCAGTGGTGACGGCCGGGTGGCGGTGGCCTGGGCGCCGCCGGACTCGCCGCTGGCGCCCCGGTTGGCCGAGGCCGAGCGAACCGGCCAGCGACTCGTACTGCCCGACACCCACCCGCTGGCCCACCGAGCCTTCGCCCGTCAGACCTGACCCGTTGACCGCCACCCACGGTGATGATTTCACGTGAAATCATCACCGTGGAGCCTGATGTAACCGGTTACCGGTGATGTTTTCGCGTGAAAACACCCACCAGGACACCCGTTACCTCGCGGATTTCCCACAAAGAGTCGGCCCGGTCGGTCGCCGTAGGTCGCGGTCACGCGCGTCCGGTCGGGCGGGCGGGGCTGACACCCACCCGCGCTGGATTATCGGTGGATCGGTGGATGTGCGACGCGCAGTGGGTGGCCGTGTCCCACCAGTGGCCTGGGGCGGGGTGCTGGGGCAGTGACCAGTAGTGAACTGGCCGGTGACACGAAATCGCAGGATTGGCTGGGCAGGGGCGCCGGGATACACCAGGGGTCCAGATAGGGCGGCAACTGGAGTGGCTGCCAGGCGCCCTGGTCGTAGCGTTGCAAGAGGTTGGTGTTGGTGTTGGAAATGAAGACGACAAGGCTTCCCGGTTCGGGTGCGACCGCCGACAGCTCAGTGTTCACATCAAGAACCAGAGATGGTGCCAGCACCTCCTGCCACCCTGAGAAGGCGCCGAGGTCGGTGACCGTCGCGTGGTAGACCCCTCCGCCCGAGGCAGCCCCCTGGACGCTGACGGCGAACAGGTCCTCACGCCGCAGGTCGGTGTCGAAGCCGACGGTCACTGAGAGGTCAGCGAAGGTGGCGCTGGTCGGCAGGCGCCGCCAACCGCTCCAGGCGCCGGTGTTACCGGACCTGAAGTAGATGTGATCCTCGTTGTCCAGCAT
>DATCXL010000145.1:0-4563 GCA_036565825.1 Mycobacteriales bacterium | reverse complement strand
GATCACCGCGGCGGCGGGCGCCCAGGTGCGAGCAGCCGTCGCACACGCTGTTGAGCGCGCCGCCGGGCGCGGCATCACCCAGCGTGTGCTGGTCGTCGACCGGCACACCGGTGCGACGATCACCTCGACCAACGCCGACACCGTCGTCCCGGCGATGAGCCTGGTCAAGTTGTTCTTCGCCGTCGACGTGCTGGATTCCGTTGGCGGGGCCGACCACGTCGACGCGGCCACCCTGGGGCGGTTACACGTGATGATCGCCACCTCCGACGACGCACTCGCCAGCGCGGTGTACCAACAGGGCGGAGGTGGCCAGATCATCGAGCGGATGGCGGCGCGCTACCACCTGTCGGACACCGAGCCGTCCCCGGAGCCGCGGTACTGGGGTGACATCCGGATCACCGCGGCCGACATGGCGTCCTTCCTGGCCCAGGTGCTGGCCGACCCGCGCACCGGTCCGTTCCTGAGTTCAGCCATGCTGGCGGCAACGCCCACCGCCCGGGATGGCTTCGATCAGGAGTTCGGTATGAACGCCGTCGGTGGCGCCGGTTCGAAGCAGGGCTGGGGTTGTTGTCTGAGCGGGGTGGTGGCCATCCACTCGGTCGGCTTCACCGCCGACGAGATCGTCGTGGTGTTGTCGACCGCTGCCCCCGACGCGGCGGCGCTGAACGTTTCCGGGGTGAGCGTGTTCGCCGACGACCCTGGTTTCCTGGCCTCGGTCGCCGCCGCGACCGAAACTGCCAGGGCGGCGACGGACCTACCGGTGGGCGGACCGTCCGTTTTGGCGAGTGTCGGTTCGCGGATCCGGCCGGTACCGGCCCGGTGGGGTTGACGCATAGGCAACGTCGCCGTGACGGCGCCTCTGATTGGGCGTATGCCGGTTGGCGCATGTCGGTTACCGGTTACCGGTCACCGGTTGTCGCAGGGCCGACGAGCCCCACCCGACCGTGGCCCGCTGAACCGACCGAACCGACCGATCGGCTGGTTTTGGTGCGTGACTGTCATCCGTGACGGCACCATGTGACCCGTCCCCGCGAACGTCGAGGGAGGGCCATGATGGCTGTCCAGCCCACCAACCCGTCCTACGCCTCCGGAACGTCGGGTGTGCCGCTACTCGGTGAGACCATCGGGCAGAACTTCGACCGGATCGCGGCAACGTTCCCCGACCGCGAGGCACTCGTCGACCGGGGATCACTTCGGGCATCACACCCGGCGTCGGATCGCCGGTGGACCTACGCCGAGTTGGCCGGGCAGATAGACGCCTACGCCCTGGGGTTACTGGAGGCTGGTGTTCGAACCGGCGACCGGGTTGGGATCTGGGCGCCGAACTGTGCCGAGTGGGTGTTCGTGCAGTATGCGACCGCCAAGATCGGCGCGATCCTGGTCAACATCAACCCGGCCTACCGGACGCACGAACTGGCCTTCGTGCTCCGCCAGGCCGGCATCAGGTTGTTGGTGAGCGCGCCGAGTTTCAGGACCAGCGACTACCGGGCCATGGTCGCCGAGGTGCGCGGTGAGTGCCGCGAACTGTCCGACGTGCTGTTCATCGGCGACCCGCAGTGGGACGAGCTGGCCGAACGAGGTCGGGTTGGTGACCCGGCCAGGCTGGCCGAGATCGGGCGCGCTCTGTCGTTCGACGACCCGATCAACATCCAGTACACCTCGGGCACCACCGGGTTCCCCAAGGGGGCGACCCTGTCACACCACAACATCCTCAACAACGGTTTCTTCACCGGTGAGTTGTGCGGTTACACCGAGGCCGACCGGGTGTGCATTCCAGTCCCCTTTTATCACTGTTTTGGCATGGTCATGGGCAATCTGGGTGCCACCTCGCACGGCGCCTGCATGGTCATCCCGGCCCCCGGGTTCGACCCGACCGCCACCCTGCGCGCGGTGTCCGAGGAGCGGTGCACGTCGCTGTACGGGGTGCCGACCATGTTCATTGCCGAACTGGCCGACCCTTACCTGGCGCAGGCCGACCTGTCCTCGCTGCGCACCGGGATCATGGCAGGCTCGCCGTGCCCGATCGAGGTGATGAAGCGGGTCATCACCGACATGGGCATGACCGGTGTGACCATCTGCTACGGCATGACGGAGACCTCACCGGTGTCCACCCAGACCGGCATGGACGACGACCTGGACCGGCGGGTGTCCACCGTCGGCACCGTGCACCCGCACGTCGAGGTCAAGATCGTCGAACCCGACACCGGACAGACCGTGCCCAGGGGCACCCCCGGGGAACTGTGCACCCGTGGTTACTCGGTGATGGTCGGGTACTGGAACGAGCCGGACAAGACCGCCGAGGCCATCGACCGGTCCGGCTGGATGCACACCGGTGACCTGGCCGTGATGGACGACGCCGGCTACCTCAACGTGGTCGGTCGGATCAAGGACATGGTCATTCGCGGTGGTGAGAACGTCTACCCACGCGAGGTCGAGGAGTTCCTCTACACCCACCCGGACATTCTCGACGCGCAGGTCATCGGGGTGCCCGACGAGAGGTACGGCGAGGAGCTGATGGCCTGGGTCCGGCTGCGGGAGGGGGCCGAGCCGATCACCGCGGAGGCACTGCGGGAGTTCTGCGCCGGACGGCTCGCCCACTACAAGATCCCGAGGTACGTGCATGTGACCGAGGAGTTCCCGATGACCGTCACCGGCAAGATCCGCAAGGCCGAGATGCGGGCCAGAGCGGTCGAACTGCTCGGCCTGCACAGCGCCGATTCGATCAGGAACGCCTGAGGCTTCGCATCGCCGGGTCGGGCCGGGAGGTTACCTGCGGCGTGTCGGGTCGGAGTCGTACGCTCGGATCATGACCATGTCCGGGCTCGATCCGGTCGGTGGCGACACCACCGCCGGCACCATGGGTGACGCCGGGAACCCCGGCGGCGCCGCACAATCTGATCCGGTTCTCACCGCGCGGCTGGCCGAGCTACACGCCCGGCTGAGCGAACTGCCCGGGCTGCTGGTGGCGTTCTCCGGCGGCGCCGACTCGGCGTTCCTGCTCGCCGCCGCGGTGCGCGCGCTCGGCGCGGATCGGGTGGTGGCCGCCACCGCCGTGTCGCCGTCGCTGCCGCCGACCGAACTGTCCGCGGCGGCCGGGTTCGCCCGCGGACTCGGGGTGCGGCACGAGTGCCCGAGCACCGACGAGATGGCCCGCGAGGGTTACCGGGCCAACGCCGGAGACCGGTGCTACTTCTGCAAGGCCGAACTGCTCGACGTGCTCGGTCCGCTGGCCGTGCGGCTGGGCATCGAACACGTCGCCACCGGCACCAACGCCGACGACGCCCTGGCCGGTTTCCGGCCGGGAATCCGGGCGGCGGCCGAGCGGGGGGCGCTGACACCGTTGCTCGACGCCGGTCTGAGCAAGGCCCAGGTGCGGGCTGCATCCCGGGCCTGGGGGCTGTCCACCTGGGACAAGCCGGCCGCGGCGTGCCTGTCCAGTCGGATCGCCTACGGCATCTCGATCACGCCGGCCCGGCTGGCCCGGGTCGACCAGGCTGAGGCGGCACTGCGTGGCGCGCTGGCCGACGCCGGCTACTCCGTACGTGACCTGCGGGTGCGTGACCTGGGTGAGGCCGGAGCGCGGGTGGAGGTCGACCGGGAACTGGTGCCGGTGTTGACCGAACACCCCGAACTGCTCGCCGTCGTTGGTGGCTTCTCCGCGGTCAGCGTTGACCCGCGTGGCTTCCGTTCGGGAGCGATGAACGAACTGCTGGCCGAGCCGACCCGTTACCGCTGATCGGTCGACAGGGTGACCGGCTGACGCTGGGTGGCTGCCCGGACCGGCAGTTCCCGGTGCCAACCGGTGTGGGCCGCGGCGAGCACCGCGTGCCGTCGGGCGTCGCGGGCGCCACGGGCCAGCCCGGTCAACGCGAGGGCGAGTCCGACCGGCGCGGACAGACAGGCCAGGTCCAGCCACAGCGGACGTTCGTGCGCGCCGAACAGGAACGGGACCACCGTCACCAGTACCACCAGTAGGCCGGTGAGAAACAGTCCGATGCCGGTGTGTACCAGCAGTGCGCCAGGGCGGTGACCGATCACGGCGGCCAAGCCTAGGGGGTGCCGGGTCGATCTTCACCGGGAATCAGAAGACCGACGTTCACACCAGGCTCCCGGTGGGTAATCAGCGATGAAACCGCTTACCACAATCTTCGGGGTGGGGCTCTCGGATGAGAACCCCACCCCGAAAGAGTGCTGGTGTGGCGCCGCGGGTTTACTGACCGACCACGACCCGCAGCCGCAGCGTGGCGGTGTCGCCATTGGCGCCCACGGTCAGCCCGACCGCCTTGACGTGCTTGGCGTCGGCGGGCAGGTCGTCTCCTGCGATGGCGAGCACCGGCGTCATGTTGACGAACAGCACGTCCATGGCGTTGGCCGCGTCGGGTACCGCGGTGCGGAACATGTCCTGCTTGCCGAGGTCGCCCTTGGTGGCCAGTTGGTCGGCGTAGTCCGACGAGGTGGCGAACACGGTCCGGTCACCGGACTGACGGGTCGCCATCTCCGGAAGACCCAGCGCGGTCAGCATCTTGTCCGCGGTCTGCTTGGCGGTTGCCGGATCTCCCGAGC
>DATCXL010000944.1:0-8916 GCA_036565825.1 Mycobacteriales bacterium | reverse complement strand
GGCTGGCTCTGGCCCACGAGACCGGCCACTACCTGTTCGCGGACGACTACACGGTCGACTGGCGCGTCGCCGCACAGGACGATGATGCCGGTTGGGAGGCCCGTCTCGACCGGTTCGCCCGCGCCATGCTGCTGCCGCCGGTCGGGCTGCGTCGCAGGTGGACAGAATCGCTGGAACGCGGTGACGACCTCCGCACGGCGGCCGTCAGGACCGCCAGCATCTTCCGCGTTGACATGTCCACATTGGCGCGCCGCCTGCTGGAACTGGCGGCGGTCAACCTGGTCGACGCCAACCAGGTACGAACCGTGCGTACCACCAGGGCTGACATCGTCGAGCTCAATCTGCTGGTGCCTGACGAACTGGAAGCCCCGTCGTTGGCCCGGCCCTACCTGGAATCGGTGCTGAGGTTGTACCGAGACGAAACAGTGTCGGCGGCCCGAGCCCTCGACCTGCTTTTCGACACCTGGGAAGAAACAGACCTGCCCTCGCTGCCTACTCTCTCAGACCAGGCAATCTGGACATTTGTCTCATAGTTTCATGAGCGTCGATGAGCTACTTGTCTTCGATACCGGTCCACTCTGCCATTTCGCCCAAGAGAACTGGCTCGGCCTGCTGAAGGCTGTAGTCGGGAAGCGAACCGCCGCCATACCCAACGTGGTCGCCGAGGAACTACGCATCGGAGCCGCCCAAGACAGGCGTATCCATGCCGTGCTGGATGCGACCTGGATCGAGTTACGGGAGTTACGGACCGATGAGGAGATCACCGCGTTCGCCAGGTTTTCCGAACTCCTCGTACGAGGGGATCGCAACTGGGGGAGGCAGGAGTCCTCGCCCTCGCTGCTACATCGGGCGGCGTGGCGGTCGTCGATGACGGCGCCCCCCGCAAGGCGGCGCAGCGTCATCGTGTCACCGTGAAGCCCACACTGGCACTGCTGTGTGAGGCAATCCGGTCTGGACTGCTCACGGTGGATCTCGCGTCAGCCGTTGCCGATGATCTCGTGATCGGCCAGTACCGCCTACCCTTCGGACCAGGTGAGTTCGAGAAGTGGGCTCGCGAGAACCTGCTCCTGAGCTGACCGCAGGCCACCTGTAGGGGATCCCACTCACCTACCGGGGAATGGGTCACACACTCGCTTCGTGCTGGGCGGCCAGCCAGGTCTCGAAGGTCGTCGGGGCGATGCGTGCCTCCGGGCCGGGCAGCAGTACCTCGCCGGCCATCGCGACGCTGAAGGGGCCCCGCCAACTGGGAACCAGTCGCAGTGACTCGCCCCGGGCCGCGAACGTCCGCCGGGCCATGTCCACCAGGTCCTCGGTCTGCGGCCCGGCCAGTTCGAACGTGCCACGGTGCGGTTCGCCGGTGGCGACCTCGACCAGGACGTCGGCGACGTCGGACACCGCGATCGGCTGCACCAGCAGCGGCGGCAGGGTCACCACGTCGCCCTGCCGGGTCCATCCGGCGACCATGGCGGGGAACTCGAAGAACTGGGTGGCCCGGACAACGGTCGCCGGGACCGGACCGGCCAGGGCCACCCGCTCCTGCTCGCACTTGCCGACATAGTGCGCGTTGCCTGGCACCCGGTCCACGCCCACGATCGACAACACCACGTGGTGCCGGACACCGGCGTCCTGCTCGGCGGCCATCAGCCGTCTGCTGACCGTTCCGAAGAACCCTCGGGTCCCTTTCGGGTCGGTCGCGGTGGTGTTCGTGACGTCGATGACCGCCTCAACCCCGGCCAGCGCGTCGGCCAGGCCCGCCCCGGTGGTCACGTCCACCCCGACCGAGCGGGCGACGACGACCGCGTCATGACCGGATCGCCGTAGCGCCTCGACGGTCTGCCGGCCCACCAACCCCGTTCCACCAACCACCGAAACCCGCACCTGATGCCTCCTCAACAACTCGCCGCAGCCCGCCGACCGGGCAGGGCCGCACGGGCATGGGCGGCCGGTTCGGCCGGTACCCCAACCAGACCGCCGCCGCGATCCTTCCCGCCCGCACCCCCGGAACGTCCACCGCCCGTGCCGACGCGGTTCTCACGAAATCATGCACCGGTGGGGTGGGTGTCACCGGCCCGGTCTGGTGGCGCCGATGGCGTCGCGCTCGTCCAGAATCTGTAGTGCCACGTCGATGATCACGTCTTCCTCGCCGCCCACGTATGCGGCCTCGCCGACCCGTTGCAGGATCTCGTGCACCGGGATGTCGTAGCGGGTCGCGGCCCGCTGGGCGTGTCGCAGGAAGCCGGAGAACCCGCGGGCATAACCGGGCGGTCCGAACGCCCGCTCGGCCGGGGACTGCGGCATGATCGGCCCGATCACGTTGTCGGCGGCGTCCTGGATCGCGGCGGTGTCCACTCCGGTCGGCACGCCAAGACGTTCGAACACCGACGCGAGCACCTCGGTCGGCGCGTTACCGGCGGCGGCACCCAGCGAACACAACGCGCCGTCGACCTGACGGGCACCGTTCTGGTAGGCCAGCACCGAGTTGGCCACCCCCAACGACAGGTTCTGGTGGCCATGGAAACCGACGTCGGCATCCGCGCCGACCTCCCGGACAAGCGCGGCGACGCGTTCCTGAGCGGTGGCCAGTACCAGCGCGCCGGCCGAGTCGGCCACATAGACGCAGTGCGCTCCGGCGTCCACCATTATCCGGGCCTGCCGGGCCAACATCGACGGACTGGCGTGGTGGGCGAAGATGAGGAAACCGACCGCCCGCATGCCCAGGTCCCGGGCGGCCCGGAAGTGCTGCACGGACAGGTCCGCCTCGGTGCAGTAGGTGGCGATCCTGGCCACGCTGGCACCCACCGCGTGCGCCGCCCTGAGATCCTCGATGGTGCCCACACCCGGCACCAGCAGTACGGCGATGTCGGCCTGGCTCGCCTCGTCCACAGCGGCGGCGACGAGCTGGATCTCGTCCTCCAGCCCGAACCCGAAGTTGAACGACGAACCACCCAGGCCGTCGCCGTGGGACACCTCGATCTCCCCGACCCCGGCCGAGTCCAGGGCGTGCACGACGGTCCGTACCTGGTCCTCGGTGAACTGGTGCGCCAGGGCGAGGCTGCCGTCGCGGAGGGTGGAGTCCACGATGCGGACCCCTTCGTTCGCGCTCATCCGGGCACCCCGACCCGGTCCCGCACCATGGACTCACCGACGCTGGCCGCGACGGCGGTCATGATGTCCAGGTTGCCCGCGTGGGGCGGCAGGTGGTCTCCCCGACCGCGGACGACCAGAAAGACCGCGACCCGGGCAAGTCCACGCCACTCCGGGCGCGGGTCGTCGAACTGCGGGTCGGCGCGAAGCGCGTAACCGGGGGCGTACCGCCGAACCTCGGCCACCATCTGGTGGATCGACGCGCCGATCATGCCCCGGTCCGCGTCTGCCGGGATCGCGCAGAAGACCGTGTCCCGCATCACCACCGGCGGTTCGACCGGGTTGACGATGATGATCGCCTTACCGCGGCGTGCCCCTCCCACCGACTCCAGGGCACGGCCGGTCACCGCGGTGAACTCGTCGATGTTCGCCCGGGTACCCGGACCGACCGACCGGGACGCCAGGCAGGTCACCACCTCGGCGTAGTCGACCGGCACAACCCGGCTGACCGCGTGCACGATCGGCACCGCGGCCTGGCCGCCACAGCTGATCAGGTTCAGGTTGGGTGCGGACAGATGTTGCTGGAGGTTCACCGCCGGGCAGATGTACGGACCGGCCCCTGCCGGGGTCAGATCCACGGCGCGGATGCCGGCCTCGGCGTAGCGAGGGGCGTTGGCCCGGTGCGCCTCGGCCGAGGTCGCCTCGAACACCAACTCCGGCGGTTCGGCTCGGCCCAACAGCCAGTCCACGCCCCGCGCCGAGGTCTGTAGACCACACTCCCGAGCGAGTACGAGTCCCTCCGAGGTCGGATCTATGCCGACCATGTACCGCACGTCAAGGTGTTCGCTGCGACGCAACCTGACCAGTAGGTCGGTGCCCAACCTGCCCGGACCGACGATCGCCACGACCGTCCCGCTCATGGTCACACCCCATTCACGAACCGGGCTGTCACACTGCCCACCCCGGACGAAGTCGACCGTGCAGGCCACCTCCGTAACGGTGACACCGGCTCACACCGCCGTGTCGCCACCGACATCGCTCCGGCCCTGTGCCCACTGGTTCTGTACGCCATGGGCGAGCCGGCGGTACACCTGACAGGTCTGGATCCCGTGTGTGTCGACGAGGGTCAGGTCCGGGTACAACGGGTGTAACGATTCGACCGGAGAACGGGTCAGCCGGCGCGGTGGGCAACGACCCGGCGATCTCCGTCTGCGCGACTGGGTCCATGGGACCTCCGCACCTGGTAGATGCCCGGTTGGAACCTGCTCTCCAACGCCGCCTGCCCGCTTCTGCGGCCAAACGGGACCGGCCGTCACGGTCACAGTCAGAACACCCACAACCAAGGATGGACTTTCACCCAGTGAAACAGGCATGATTCGGACGATTCAGCCTTGATGTTGTGCTCTTCATGTAGCGACCGAGGAGGCACCATGGCCGGTAACAGCGGTGAGCCCGGGCGTTCGGTCACGAGCAAGGTGCTCGCGATCCTGGGCGCGTTCAGCGTCGCCCACTCCGAGTTGACCCTCGCCCAGATCGCCCGACGCACAGGCCTACCGGTGCCCACCGTGCACCGGTTGGCACGTGAGTTGGTCGCCTGGGGCGGCCTGGAACGACTGCCCGATGGCACGTACCGAATCGGGTTACGACTGTGGGAGATCGGCTCGCTGGCACCCCAGCAGAGACGGATCCGGCAGATCGCGATCCCCTTCATGGAGGACCTTTACGAGGCCACCCACGGCAACATCCAACTGGCCGTACGGGAGGGTGGCGAGGCGCTGTACATCGAGAAGATCAGCGGACGGTACGCGGTGCCGATCGTGTCCCGGGTCGGCGGCCGGCTCCCACTGCACGCCACCGGGGTGGGCAAGATACTGCTCGCCTTCGCCCCACAGGAGGTCATCGACCAGGTGCTGACCGCGGGGCTGGCCAGGCTCACCCCCAAGACGATCGTGATGCCGGGCAAGCTGCTCCGTGCACTGGCCGAGGTCCGCCGCACCGGCCTGGCCTTCTGTTACGAGGAGATGACCCTGGGATCGGTGTCGGTGGCCACCCCGATCCACGGTCCGGACCAGTCGGTGATCGCGGCCCTGTCCATCGTCGTGCACTCCTTCCCCGCGGACGCACAACGTTTCGCCCCGGCAGTGCGGACGGCCGGGCTGGGCATCTCCCGACAACTCGCCAGGATGGACTCCGCGGCGCCCGAGGCGTTCGCCCGGCAGGTCGCGCGCTGACTCGGGGCGACCTTCGCCACCAACAGCCCCCGGGCAGGCGCATCGACCCGTGCCTCGACACCGGACATCCACCCAGGACCGGCACACCGAGCGACCACGGTGTCGACCACGCCGGTGTTGGTGGTGCTGCCCGCGGGGGGCGCTCATCCCCGGCTGAGGACGCCGTCGTCCGCTGTCCTGCACGGAACGCGTCGTCGACCCCACCCTCCGTGCGGGCGGTGACCGCTGCCACGAAGAAATTCCGTCCAGTGGAACCGGAGTGCAGAGATCCAGGCCGGATACCGGCCACCCTCAGAACCAATCGCCGGTGCGGGCACGCGGCCGTCGCCAGACGGTTCGGGGTGCTCGGGCGGCTCGGGGAGCCGGCGAACCGGCCAAACGGCGCCGAGGCAGACGGTCGGCGCCGAGGCTGCGGAGGTACCACATGAAAGTGCCGCCATCCCAGCGGCGGGAGTCTGTCGACCCTGCCGTGTTCCGCCACGTGATCGGTCACTTCGCGAGCGGGGTGACCGTGGTCACGGCGGCCGAGGGTGGGGTGCGGTACGGCATGACCGCGAGCGCGGTGAGTTCGTTGTCGTTGGAACCTCCCATGCTGCTGGTCTGCCTGAACCACCAGACCCGCACCCAGGCCGTGGTGTCACGCACCCAACGGTTCGCGGTGAACATCCTCGGTGAGGAACACGGCCTGGTGGCCGAACGGTTCGCGCTTCCCACCGACGAGATCCACGACAGCGACAAGTTCGCCGGGCTGGCCGTGCACACCGGTCGACTGGGCGCCCCGCTGCTGGCCGGCGCGCTGGCCCGGTTGGAATGTCGGGTCACCCAGGCGATCACCGGCGGCAGCCACCGGGTGTTCCTGGCCGAGGTGGTGCACGCCGAGGCCGGTGACGGCGCGCCGCTGACCTACTACCGCGGCCGGTTCGGCCGGTTCCAGGAGATCGACGACGCGAAGATGTACGACACGCTGCGGGCCCGGGTACTGGACCGACAGGTCGCCGTGGGCACCGTGGTGGTACCGGCCGCGTTGGCCACCGAGTTTCCGGCCGGCCAGGCCCAGGTGCGACACGCGCTGGCCCGGTTGGTCGCCGAGGGACTGATGGTGCGGGTGGGCTCCGGTTACGCGGTGGCACCGCTGGACGTGGCCACCTCCGACGCCGCGTTCGACGCCAAGCTGGTACTGGAACTGGGTGTGCTGGATCTGACCGTCGGACGGGTCGGACCGGAGCGGTTGGCGCGGCTGCGCACGCTGATGGAGTCGACCGCACCGTACATCCAGGGTGGACACTTCACCGACCCACAGGCCTACGAACGGGCCAACAGCGCGTTCCACCGGTACGTGATCGATCTGGCCGACAGCCCGCTGCTGCCACGCCTGTACGAACGGCTGCGCATCCCTGAGATCACCGCGCGCGCCCTGTCCGGTGATGTCCGGGCCTCCCCGGAACTGGTGCACGAGCACCGACGGCTGGTCGAGGCCTACGAGCGCGGCGACCTCACCGCTGCCCGCGCGGTGGTCAGGGCGCACAGCGAGCGTTCCAAGCAGACCCAGCGCGCCGGCATCGAGTTGGCCGGCGGGGTGATCTGAGCACCCGGCCGGGTCCGGGCCCACCGCGGGCGGGCGAGAACTCCCACCCGACCCCAGTACCCATTCCGACGCAGGAGGCGACACACCGATGACCGGCCCCGAGGACACCACCGGCGCGACCGACAATCTCATGACAGGCGCCGACTACCTGGACAGCCTGCGCGACGGGCGCCAGGTGTACATCTACGGCGAGCCGGTCAAGGACGTCACCACCCATCCGGCGTTCCGCAACGCCGCCCTGTCGGTCTCCCGGCTCTACGACGCGCTGCACGATCCGGCGACCCGTGACGTACTGACCACTGTGGACCACCTGGGCCAGCGCACCCACCGGTTCTTCACACCAAGCCGGTCGGCGGCCGAACTGATGGCCGCCCGCGAGGCGATCGCCTGCTGGTCCCGGCTGAACTACGGCTTCATGGGCCGCAGTCCCGACTACAAGGCGTCCTTCATGGCCGGTCTGGCCGCCAACCCCGAGTTCTACCAGCCCTACGCGGACAACGCCCGGGAGTGGTACCGCAGGTACGCGAGCCGGGGGCTCTACCTCAACCACGTCATCGTGAACCCACCCATCGACCGGAAGAAGCCGGTGCACGAGATGGCCGACGTGCTGGTGCACGTGGTCAGGGAGACCGACGGTGGCATCGTGGTGAGCGGGGTGAAGATGCTGGCCACCGGCTCGGCGATCACCAACGCCACCTTCGTCGCGCAGAACAGCGCGGCCCAGTTGGAACCCGGCAGGGCCGAGGACTTCGCGCTGGTCTTCTTCGCCCACATGGACAACCCCGGAACCCGGCTGATCTGCCGCTCCTCCTACGAACAGCGCGCGACCAGCCCGTTCGACTTCCCGCTGTCGTCCAGGTTCGACGAGAACGACGCCGTGCTGGTCTTCGACAACGCGTTCATCCCGTGGGAGGACGTGCTGGTCTACCGGGACATCGCCAGGTCCACCGCGTTCTACGCCCAGTCCGGATTCGCCAACCGGTACAACTTCCAGTCCGGGATCCGGCTCGGCGTCAAACTCGACTTCATGTCCGGGCTGATCGCCCGTGGCGCACACGCCAACGGCACCGACGACTTTCGCGGCGTGCAGGCCTCGATCGGCGAGGTCATCAACATCCGTAACACGGTGTGGGCGCTGACCGCGGCGATGGCCGCTGACCCGGAGCCGGGCGCCAACGGCACGGTACTACCGAAGCTGGAGTACGCCTCGGCGATCCGGATGTACGCCACCATGGCGTGGGACCAGATCCGCGCACTGTTCGAAACGACCCTGGGCGGCGCGCCGCTGGTGGTTCCGTCGTCCAACCTGGACCTGCTCAACCCCGAACTGCGTCCGCTGATCGACCGCTACTACCGCGGCTCGGACTCCTCGGCCGAGGCGCGAATCAAGCTGTTCAAGCTGGTCTGGGATGCCATCGGTGGCGAGTTCGGTTCACGGCACGCGCTGTATGAGCGGAACTACTCCGGCAACACCGACCAGGTGCGTCTGGACGCGCTGAACTGGGCCCGGCGACGCGGTCAACTGGCCGAGTTCGAGGACATGGTGGCCCGGTGCATGGACGACTACGACCTGTCCGGCTGGACCCACGCACCCTGGGCGAACCCGGACCGGTAACCGACTCCTCCAACCTGCCGCCCACCCACACCCGACACACGCCCGGCCGTACGCCGCGACGGACGACCCGGGTCGTACGGTTGCCGTTGGGGCCGCCCGGATCCGCGGGCGGTGGTCCGGCGTGGAGGTACGAGGTGGGCGAACAGCTCCGGCCGATCCGGCAGACGTGCCCCGTCTGCAACGGAAAGGGTGTCGTGCTGATGCCCCGTTTCGGCATGAGCAGTGACGGGACCGCAGGTACCGTGCACGTCGAGGAGCGGTGCCGAACCTGTGTTGGGGATGGTTGGCTCGATCGTGGTCGGGTTCGCGCCGGCTGACCGCGCGACACCAGGCTCGTCGATGTCGTGGAAAACGAGGCGGCCCGGTCGCGATCACGCGTCCGGGCCGCCTCGCGGCCAGCC
>DATCXL010000942.1:0-3703 GCA_036565825.1 Mycobacteriales bacterium | reverse complement strand
GCCCACAGATGGGGCCTCGCCCTGTTCTTGTCCAGCCGGGGCGCGATCCGGTCCGCCTTGGCGCACAGCCGCAACACTTCGGTGGGCTCACGTCGCTTCCAGGCGCCGATCATCTGGTTTTTGATCAGGCAGTACAACGCCAGATCGGGGCTGGACTTGGAACCTGTGCCGTGCCGTCGCCTCGGCCGGCCAGACGCCGTCTCGCCCGTGACCAGTTCGGCCCGGGACGGGGGCATCTCGTGGTCCGTGTCGCTGGCGGGCGTAGCGCGCAGCAGGTCGGTTCGCCAGTCCCCGTCGCTGGTACCTCTGACGTGCTGGCTTCGAGCTCGCAACCGTGCCATCGGGTTCACCTCCCCGCTGCCGCGGCCGACCAAGATGCCGTGCCGTGGCGCGGTGTCGATGATCTGTGTGGGACGGGTCGCTCGTGGACCGTCCACCCAGGGTGCCGGTGGGCGAGCCTCGGGCTCACCGTTTCGTCACGAAGAGTGCCACCACAGGTGCTGGCTGTCACTACTCCGGACGGTCCTATCTGCTCACCGGAGCCGTTCATATGCGATCACAGATCGTGATCGTCAGATGGCTCACTGCGCTTCACGGCGCTGGGGGGCGGTCGTAGACCAGCAGGCCGTCCGCGCGCAGACGTGCCCCGACGGTGGGTTGGTGTTCGATGAGCCGCCCGTCCTGGGCCAGGTGCAGCACCGGTGCCTGCCTGGCCAGGACGGCGAAGTCGGCGATGATCCGCCGGTGACAGCGCCACCACACCGCCTCGCTGCACATGATCGCGGTGCGCAGGGTCACGGCCTGTCCCAGCAGCCCGTTCATGGCCGCCAGGAACTCCGGTTGTCGGCTGTACCCGGCGTACCCCCGGAAGGAGGCGTTGCGCCAGAACGTGTCGGGTGAGTCCGCGGCGGCCCTACGGAAACCACCCAGCGCCGCCTCCCATCGGTACCCGATCCCCTCCGCCGGCATCCACTCGGCCAGCGCCTCCCGCACCACGTCGGGGTTGCGCCGACTTTCGGGGACGGTCCGGACGTCGACAACGGCCAGCACACCGGCGCCGTGTAGCAGAGCTGCCAACCGCTCGCGCGTCGCGACACCGTGCCCGAAGGTGAGAAGTGCCGGGGTGGTCATGCCCATGTTGGGATGATGCCCGGCCCCGCCACGGTCACCACGAGGCCGCATGGCTAACCGCCCATATCCTCCGATCGCGGTACGCCCAAATGCCAGATGCGCCGGGCGGTGATAGGAGGGACGAGACGAAGAACTTTCACCGAAAGAAAGGTAGAAATCAATGCCAAAGGTCGCTATCAATGGGTTGGGACGTATCGGGCGGGCAGCGCTGAAGATCCTCCTCGAAGTGGGGGGAACCGAGGTTGTCGCGGTCAACGACCTCGCCTCGGTCGACAATCTGGTTTATCTACTCACACATGATTCTGTATACGGGCGTTATGGTAGGTCCGTCGAGGCGCTCGGTGACACACTTGTCATCGATGGGCAGGCCATCACGGTGTACAACCAACGTGATCCCGCTGGCCTGCCGTGGAAGGAACTCGACGTCGACCTCGTCCTCGAGTGCACGGGAGTCTTCCGCCGCGAAGAGGACCTGAGGCGACACCTCACGGCGGGTGCCCGGTTCGTCATTCTGTCAGCACCGGCGCGCACCGAGACGGTTGCCACCGTGGTGCATGGCGTGAACGACCCCTCCCAACCACAGCAGGTCACCTCCTGCGCCAGTTGCACAACCAACTGTGTCGCCCCCGTTGTGGAGGTCATGAGCCGGCGTGTAGGCGTGGAACGCGCCATCCTGACCACCGTCCACGCCTACACCTCGACCCAACAACTCGTTGACGGCCCCAGCAAGAGTTTCCGACGAGGCCGGGCAGGCGCGACCAACATGCTCCCCGACGCGACCGGTGCCGCGGTCGCGACCACCAAGACGGTTCCCGAACTGACCGACCGCTTCGACGGCGTGGCGGTCCGCGTCCCGATCCCGGTCGGATCGCTCGCGGACATCGTGTTCGTCGCCGCCCGGCCCACCTCGGCCGAGGAGGTGAACGACATCCTGCGCGAGGAGGCGGCCACCGACCGCTACCGCGGCATTCTCGGGGTGTCCGACGCCCCACTGGTGTCCGCCGACATCGTCGGCGACCCCCGAGCCTCGATCGTCGACGCGCCGATGACCCGGGTCGTGGACGACACCCTGGTCAAGATCATGAGTTGGTATGACAACGAGTGGGGCTTCGCCCACCAGATGATCCGTGAGGCCCTCTCCGTTCTCGACGTCAGTCCACGATCCGATCGGACGTCCAGCACGGATATTTCCCACAAGGGTCGCTTTTCCGTATAAAACTCAATCTCGACTGACGAGAGTGCTGGGAACGATTCGCGTCCTCGCCACGTTCGACCACAGCACCCTGAGCGGTTCACGTGTCCGACCGAGGAGCGTCGCTTGACCGATGCTGTCACAACGCCTCGCACCGACCGACTCACCGAACTGCGCCGGCAGACCGAGGTTCTGGTCGAGAAGGACTACCCCGCGCTGGCTGGGCTCACCGCAGCGGCGTTCCGCGCGCTGGTGCGTCCACTTGCGACGCGGCTACCCGACGAACCGTTCGTGCTGGTCGTGACCGGGGCACTCGTGCCGCTCGACCGACTGGTCGAGCACACCGAACTCGGCGGCAGACACGGCTTCACCACGATGGAACCCGATGACGTCGCCCGGTTCCGACCAACTCCGGATCTGGCACTGCCGTCGTCACCGGTGTATCTGATCACCGACGTCGACACCGGCGAGGACACCCGGAACGTCCGACCCGACGACGCGCTGCCGAAGATCACGGCGGCCGGACGCACCCCACTGACGCTTGACGAAGGGCTGGCGGTCGCCACCCAGCACCCGGCGTGGTCACGCGAGCGCAACTGTTTCCAGATGCTCGGCTCGCGGGCCGGCGACAGACGCGTCACCGGAATCTGGGTGAGCAGGGGCGCACCCAGACTCGGCTGGTGTTGGGCCGGCAACATCCATACCTGGCTTGGCATGGCCTCGGCCGCGCGACGAGTCGCCTGACCGACCGGATCGGACGGGAAATGACCCGGACGGGAAATGACCACAGCGGCTCGACTGTCCCACTACGGACCGTCCCAGCCTTGGCCACCAGACGAACGCGTCGGCCCACACGAACGATCGGTAGACGGTGCTGAACCGCCGGGTCGTAGGTGACCGTACGACCAGGGGCGTCGGCGGTCGGCAGGGATCGAACGGCGGATACGGGGTACCCGTCGGACCTTGCGGGCGCGGCGAGAGAGTCGAATACTGGATACGTGACGAACGACGCCGACCACACCTACGACGAGGCCCGCCGGGCCCGCTGGGGGAAGCTTCCCGAGCGGGTGCTGCCGCGGGACTGGGTGGAGATGAAGGCGGTCGAGCGGGCACCGGACCTGCCACCGTCGGCCGGCGACCCGGAACGGGAGTGGCCCCTGCGCTGGGCCGCCATCGGCTAGACGGTTGATTCCGGGCTGTCTGCTGATCGTCCCCGCGAGCCAGGGGTTTGGGGGGCGTGTGGTGGAGCCAAAATCCCCCACGGAAGGCAACACAGCACATGCCCCCTGCGGCGGGACCCCGGAGCCGGGCTTTGCCCCGACAGGCCTGGAACCAGCCGTCAGACGCGCAGGGTTACCGCCTTCGCGGCGAGCGGCGGCC
>DATCXL010000142.1:0-2360 GCA_036565825.1 Mycobacteriales bacterium | reverse complement strand
CACCTCGCTGCGGGCGGTCCCCTCCGACAGCGAGACCCTGCTGGTCAGGAACTCCACCGCCTCGTCGGTGTCCATCTCGCCGCAGTGCAACGACGTGTCCAACACGATTCGTGCGGCCCGGAAGATGCGTGCGTCCAGATGAGCCAACTCCTGCCCCGGATCAGTGAAGAAGCCGTGTTCGTGCATCAGGTGCTCGGCGTACAGGCCCCAACCCTCGCCGAAGAACGGGGTTCCGAACACGATCCGGACCGGTCGGGGGGTACCCACCAACCAGGAGAAGTGCCAGTGGTGTCCTGGATAGGCCTCGTGCGCGACGATGGTCGGCATCGATGCCCGACTGTTCGTCCGTAACCGCTGTTCCACCTGCTCGGGCGTGGCATCGTCCGGCGGGTACGGAACGTTGAACCGTCCGATCCGCCGGCCGGACAGGACGGGCGGAGCCACGTAGGCGGCTACGGCGTTCGATGCCCGGGTGAAGACCGGCCCGGGTACCACCAGGCACTGCTCGCCCTCACCGAAGGACACCAGGTCGTGTTCGACCAGGAAGTCGCGGGCCTGTCGGGTGACCGCCTCGTACTCCGCACGCATCGCCTCGGGCGTTGGCGGGTGGTCGGCGTTCAGGGTCTCCATCACCGCGTGCCAGTCCGCGCTGCCACTGGGCACCCGGGCGGCCACCTCGCGCATCTGCTCGTCGAGTTCGTCGTAGGCGGCCCGGCCACGCTCACGCAGACCGGCGGCATCGATGTCGAGCAGTTCCCGGTCGCGCAGCAGCGCGGTGTACCGGCGCTCACCCAGTCGCCAGTCGCCACGGGCCCGCTCGGCGAACGAGTCCAGCCACCCGGCGAAGTCGGTGAACGCCTGACCGGCCGGCACACCGGCCTCGGCCAGCCGGGCCCGAAGCGCCGGATCGGCCACCTCGGTGGGCAGCACGTCGCGGACGAAGGCCAGCCCGCCGGCGGCCATCCCGATCGAGCGCCGGACCACCAGCGGTGCGGCCAGGTCCTCGTCCAGGTTGCGCCGGGCATGGTCGAGCACCTCGGGAATCTGGCGCAGCCGGGACTCGGCCGCCGCGACCAGTTCCGGATCGGGGTGCAGTCGGTGCCAGAAGAGCAGGCTCACCCCGAACAGGCAGTGAATCAGGTACATCCCCGGGTCCCGCCGCCAGACCGGCAGTTCGGCTTTCACCACCTCACCGCGCAGGTGGGCAAGCATCACGTCCCGGTCCATCTGGTCGTCGCGGGACAGCTCAGCGTCGGTCAGTCCGGCGAAGGTGTCCAGCCAGTGCCGGGACCGCCGTTCACGCCGCTCGAAGGACGCGGCCGAGAAGTCACCAAGCAGGTGGTCGTAACCCTCCGCGCCTACAAACGTGGCGAATGCCCCGTTATCTGGGAACCACTCGTCAAGGTAACCCTGGGTTAATCCCCCCATATCAGTCATATTTCAAACCTACAATCGCGCATGGCCGGGCGCTACCAGTCAAACCACATCGACTGACCGCATCCGACACCAGTTGCCCATAACGTCGGCCGGCCGCAGCGGTGGCGTCAGCTGGGCCGGATATCAGGATGGGTGTCACCGGAAAGCTTCGGCCAGCCACTCGGCGACCACCGTGGGTACCACCTTCGCGTCCAGGACCATCGGGCCGGTGCGACCGCCCTCCAACCACTCGGCCACGGCGTCAAGATCCTCAGGCCGGCGCACCGTGACGCCCTGGGCACCCAGGCCCCGGGCGAGCGCGGCGAAGTCGGTGTCCGGGAACCGGACCAGGTCCACCGGTTCACCCATCGGGCCGAAGTGGTGCACCTCCGCGCCATAGGCCGCGTCGTTGTACACGACCACCACCATGTGCAGGCTGAGCCGACAGGCGGTCTCCAGTTCGGACAGTCCCATCAGGGCACCGCCGTCGCCGAGCGCGGCCACGGTCAGCCGGTCCGGGCGGGCGATGGCCGCGCCGATGGCTGAGGCCAGGCCCAGGCCGATCGACTGGAACGCCTGGGTGAACACGAAACCGACCTCGTCGGGCACCGACAGGTACATCGACGGGAAACCCATGAAGTGTCCGGAGTCGACCGCCACGGTGCGTTGCGCCGGCAGCACCTTCTCCAGCCCGATCGAAAGGGTTCGCGGGTCGATGCGGGTGTCGGTCGAGGCATCCTGGTACGGCTCGTCCCGCCACCGCCGGGCACCGATCTGGGCGGCCAGTTCGGGGGTTCGCCAGCCGGCCGGCCGGTGACCGCGACGGCGCAACTCGGCTGACAGGGCGCGTGCGGTCTGCCCCACCCCGCCGACCACGCCGATGTCCACCGGACGGTGCGCGCCGATCGCCGCGGCGTCCAGGTCGACCTGCACGACCGTGGCCG
>DATCXL010000938.1:0-3759 GCA_036565825.1 Mycobacteriales bacterium | reverse complement strand
CGCCGCGCCGGCCCGGACCGTGCGGTCGACCAACACCATGCGGCGGACCGGTCCGCGGACCGTTCCCGCCCCCGGCCGCACCGGACCGGTGTCGGCAGCAGTGGGCCGACTTCGCCGCCAAACGTGGCGGCATCGACGTGTGCGACCGCTGCCGGGCGTTCGGATGGGCCTGCTTCTGCGAGGCCGATCCGGGTCGGTTGGCGCTGTTCGCCCGCCGGATCGCCGAACTGCACCCGCCGGGGATGGGCGGCTGTGGATGCGGCACCCACGCCTGCGTGTACCGGCGGCGACTGGACGCCATCCGGCGGCCGGCCACGGACTAGGAGCTCCAAGACCATCTCCCAGAACCGGCCGGCGCGGGGTGTCCGCCCTCCCCCCGCGCCGGCCACGTGGCAACCCGTCGCCGGTGCGTCTACCGGGCTTCGGGGGCGGGACGGTCCTTGTCCGAGCCGAGTAACTCCCACTTCGCGAAGGCGACCAGGTGCTCGTCACAGGTCGCCCAGCGGTCTCCCCTCCACACCACCGACCAGCGGGCCGGCACGGTGTGATCGCCCCAGGTGCACGTTCCCTTCGCCGACATGCTGCGCGAGTCATGCAGTGCCCCGTCGAACGGCATCACCATCAGGACCCCTTCTTCGGGCCAGCCGTCCTTCTCGTAGTACGACACGATTTCCCCCTGTTCGTGAGTGAACTCGCGATGATCGGCGGGACCGTCCACCAGCCCCGCCCGGTCAGCCCCGGAGCATGCCACCAGCAGGCCAGGGCCGGGACGGAAAAAGTACGACCACAGTCTTCGGAACGAATCCGGTCGGATGTTGGTCTTACTCTGTGACTTTGGGCGACGAGATTCGAATGATCATTTCCGAATACGGGTGGCGATGGTGAAATTCGATATCGGCCAGACAGAGCGTCTACGCGCCATCATCGAGCGGTCCACCGTCACGGTGGCCTCGGCCGACCATGCGGTCTCCGTCACGGTGAGCCCGGGAGGCGCGATCACCAGACTGAAACTCACCGACCGGGCCATGCGCCACAACGGGCGCACCCTGGCCGGCCTGATCGCCAGCACGATCGTGGAGGCCACCTCCGAACTCGATGAGAGACTCGGCGCCGACCTCGACGAGATCGGCGGCGATCCGACCAACAAGACCAACCTGACCGGCTTGGTCGCTTTGCTGAGCGGGTCCCTGCCCGAGCCGCCGCGGGCGCCCCTCAGCTCCGAGGCCTCGCCGGGAGCACCCAGTGCACCGGCCGGAGCAAACCCGACCGGTGAGCGACCTCCCGGCGAGGAAATGCTCGAACGGCTGCGGGCGGACTCGGCGCGTTCCCTCGACGGCTATGTGACCGTTCGGGAGGAGTTGGCGGAGGCGACCACGTCAGCCCGTTCGGCCGACGGCTCGATCGAGGTCACCGTGCGCTCGGGTGGCGCGGTGCGCGACATCCGTATCGACGACGCGGCACTGCGGCACGGCCCGAAGAACCTGGGCCGGCTGGTACTCGGAACGATCCAACGCGCCCGGGCCGAGGCCGCGTTACGCGCCGCCGACCGGGTGCAGGAGTTGACCGGGCCTGCCCTGCCGATCCTGGACCTGGTCGAGGCGGCCATCCCACCGGAACTTCGCCCGAACGACGACCGGGAAAAGAGGGGCCGCAGGTGAGCGACCCCGGATTCTCGGTCGACCACAACGAGATGGCCTCCTGCGTGAGTCGGCTGGCCGAACTGCGCGAACACGCCGCCGGCATCCTCGCACTGGCCGAGGATGCCAACCCCGAGTGGTACATCTGGGGCGCAGTCGGCGCCCCGATGGCGGCGATCTACTGGCAGACCGCCGACGACGTGTACCGGCACCTGGAACTGATGGGTGAGGCGTTGCAGGATCGAGTCAACGCACTGGACTGCACCGCCCAGAACTATCAGGGCGCCAACGACGCACTCACCAGGTCCATCGAGGCCATCGGCCGGTTGCTCGACTGAACACGGCCGGAACGGGATCGGGGAGGGATGTTGTCCACCGGACACGACAGTGATGTCACCAACGACCAGTCCGACGACCCTGTCGCGGTCACCGTGGGCGGATACGACATCCTGCGGCTCGACCCGACCCAGGACATACCAGGGCTGGGCGGCCTCACCACGGCTGTCCAGAAGAGCACCCACCTGGCCTCTGACGACCGGGACTGGAAAGAGATCGCCGACATTGGCGGGGGCGTCGGCGACCTCGCGGCGAACGTCGTTGCCTACGTCGCCGACCCGCTGAACTTCCTGATCAGCACCGGCCTGACCTTCCTGGTCGACGTGGTGCAACCGTTGGAGGACCTGCTCGGACTGGTCACCGGCAACGCCGAACGGATGGACGCCGAGATCGCCAGGTGGGGACGGGTGTCCGCCGCGCTGGTCCCACTGTCCACCGAGATCCGGCAGGCCGCCGACCAGGGACTCCTCGGTTGGCAGGGTGATACCGCTGACGCCGCCAAGCAACGACTGCACGAGTTCACCGACGGAGTGACCGGTCTGGCCGACGAGGTGCAGAAGCTCTCGGTGATCATGAGCATCGCCAAGACCCTGATGGCGATCGCCCAGGGTCTGGTGATCGGCGTGCTGTCGACCCTGGTGGAGTGGCTGGTGTTCACCTGGACCGCCGCGATGGCCGCGGCGATCCCGACTGCCGGTGCCTCCACGGCCGCGGCGGGCGCGGCCACCACGGTCGAGGTGGCCGGTGCCACCACCCGGGCCGTGCGGTTTGTGGACCGGGTGATCACCCTGCTGGGGCGGCTGCGTGCGGTGTTGACGCGGATGCACCCGGAGCGCATGAAAAATGCGCAGAAGGCCTTCCAGCGGCTCGGGACCGACGGGCTGTCCCCGAGGGACTGGCATCCGGCCAGCACGGCGGTGCACAACCTGTTCACCGACTGGCGCACCTGGGCGACCCCCGGCGTCCAGGTGGCCAACAATGTCGCGAACGACCTGACCACGTATCTGGGCTCCGATGGGAGCGACCGGCCGTCAGGTGAGCAGATCGACCGCGACCTGGACGAGGACCGATGAGGGAACCCGTGTCGGGGAGCACGCTGGCCCACCCCGACAGCCCCTACCAGGTGTTGGCCAACGACCGGGCCGACCGGCCGCCAAGACTTCCGGCCGGACACGGAGCCGTGGCGCTGTATGTCTGGTACCCGTCACCCGTGAAACATCCCGGACCCGCGCCGATGTTCGGGGTGGACGGTAAACCGGCCTGCCAATGCTGGGGCGAGGTGCTGATCGTGCTCCCGGCCGGTGAACACCTGGTCGAGGTGCAGTCCGAGGATTCGTTTGGAACCATCCAGATAACCGTCGCGCCGGGGCAGTTCGTGCCGGTCGAGTACGCCGCCGCGCTGAACGGAGTGTCGCCGGGCGCGCTTGGCATCGGACCGCAGCGCCCGCCAGGTCGGGCATCGAACCCGATGGCCTACTTCCTGTTGATTCTGGTGTCTCTCCTGACCTATCAGGCCAGCCTGGTGGTCGCCGTCCGATCCGGCATTCCAGGCGAAGATGTGATCATCCCGTTCACCGCCATGCTCGTGGTCGGATTCGGGCTGGGCGCGCTCGCGGTGTACCGGCACCATGGCAGGTCGGGACCACGACCGGAACGGAAGGGCGTTCGATGACCACCACCGAACCCCGGTTCCTCGGTGACAACTTCGTCACCCCGCTTCGCGGCCGGAAGGGCAGGAACGCCGCCCCATCGACCGAATCACCCGTGTTGCCGAGCGGCTGGGGGG
>DATCXL010000931.1:0-3878 GCA_036565825.1 Mycobacteriales bacterium | reverse complement strand
GCCCCCCTTGAGCTTGGGCAGCCGGCAAGCCGCTCGGCCCGACGAAGCCACTCCGACGCGAGCCCGTACTCAATGGGGCATGTCGGATCGACGGGTGACGGGAAGAGGTAAGCTGCCCCGATTCCCGGCCGTTCGCGGAGGACGCGTTCGAGTCCGGCTCGGACCAGGGGCGTGATCGGAGCGGCCCACGCGCGGCCCTCCTTGTCGGTGGTTCCAGGCCAGCGAATCGCACCGTGTGGGGCGCTCGGTGTTGGTGTGAGCTGGAGGTCCTCGTAGCGGAGCTGGCAGATCGCCGAAATCCGCCGGGCAGTCCCGTTCGCGATGTCCAGTATCTCCGACAGGTAGGACCGCTGGACGAGCTGCGTTCCGCCGGCCCGAATCCGCATCGTGATCTGGTCACTGACGGCACGCGTTGCCTCGTACCGATCATCGCTCGCCACGGGGCGCCGGGGGTTCTCTTCCCTCGGGATTGTGAACCCACGGACCGGATTCTCCCGCAGCATCCGGTGCCCGGGCTGCTCTTCCCAGCTGATGGCCCATTCAGCACTGCTTTGAGCCAGACGAGGTCGATCTCGACCACCCGCGTGCCAACTGGCCTACGGTCCTTGGCCGGCACCGCGTTTCCATTCCCATCGATGGCGCCAGTGCCCCGAGCCGTGATGAAGCCTTCCCACTCGCGCCGCATGATATGCTGCGGGTCCTTGGTCCCCCCCAGCCACCGGACCCACAGCCGGACTTTGCGGGCGTCGGCCTCTCGCTGCCGCGCCGATTTCTTCGGGGTTCATGCAGAGTATAGACCGCGAAGAGGCGGGCCAACGTCAGCTTTGCGTGCTGGACCTCGGCGAGACAGGCCCGTAACAAAGCCGCCTGTTCGAGCGCGTAACTGGTCGCCTGGTCTTGGTCCCGATGACCAAGCGAAATTCGGCGGTAGCCGCCCCGGCCACGCGCCAGCGTAGGATCGTAGACCCGTGCGTACAGCACGCTACCCGCGGCGCGCTCGAACACGGTCACGGTCTGTCCCTTCTCGCCTGCTGCGTAAGGGGGCCGAGGAGTTCCTCCCAGGGTCTCCGACACGGCCACCCGATCGCGGTCAAGGTGCTCCAGTCTGCAATCGATACCCTGCTCGACGGGGGCTAGCGCCCGAACAATATCCCACCCTTGGGCTAGTTGACACCTGAGGGTTGTCGCCGTCAAGCACGCTTCGTGACCGTCGCGTTCCTGTTCGGGGCAACCAGGACTCTCCTGATCCAGAGTCGGTACCGCTGGAGCAGCGGTTCCGGTCAATCTTCCCGGAAACGGTCACTTACCGAGTATCGGTACCCGCTTCCCTGCCCCAAAATGCCCGGTTCTGCCCGGAGACACTGTTAGCAGAAAGGGTAGCAGTTGACGGCCGACTCTGGCTCAACAGCGGCCCGGGGTATAACCTAGAGCTACCCCAGTCCAACAGCTCTCTCTGCGAGATCCTGGACGCCAGCCACTGCGGTAAGGTGGGTCGGTCCACGCCCTTGGAGGACGCATCCGTGACGCAGTGCTGCAGCAGCACCTTCGCACGCGCTGGCCGACGATTCGCGCTCGTAGGGCTCGTCCTGATCCTGGAAGCGACCCCGCTGTTTGCCCAGGGATCCACTGGCAAAATCGAAGGCAGAGTGCGCGATCCGACCGGTGCGCCGATCGCCGACGCCCAGGTCTTCTTCGTGGGAACCGCGTTCAACACCATCACCAACGCGCAGGGATACTATTTCTTCAACAGTGTTCCCGCCGGAACCGTCTCGGTCCGTTTCGCGTTCATCGGTTTCAAGTCAACCCAGATCGACGGAGTAAAGGTGCTGGCCGGCCAGACTGGCACGGTGGACATCCAGCTGGAGCAATCGCCTGTCGAGATCGAGGAGATCACCGTCCTCAGCCAAGTCCAGCCGCTGGTGCCGCGCGACGAAGTGACTACCAAGCAGCGGGTGGACGGCCAGTTTGCCGACGCGTTGCCGGTCGACAATCTCAACGATGTGCTGGCACTCCAACCTGGAGTGCTCGAGGATACCGACGGCGGACTCAGTATCCGGGGCTCGCGCGAAACCCAGAACGCCACCTATATCGATGGGGTGCCGGTCCAGGCCGGCTACCGGGGCGACAACTTCGCCGGGTCGGCGGGAAGCCAGATTTCAATCAGTACCAACGCGTTTGAACAGGCGTCGGTCACGACCGGATCGAGTTCGGCCGAGTTCGGTAACGCGACGGGGGGGATAGTCTCGATCGTTACCCGCACCGGCGGCACCGATTTCGCGGGTTCATTGTCGTTCGAGACGGACGAGCCGATGGGGGTGAACCACGGGGTCGGCTTCAATCGCATCGATGCCGGCTTCAGCGGGCCTCTGGCACCCCGTTTGACGTTCGCGATAGGTGGGTCTCTCACTGGGCAGCGGGCAGTCGAGGAAGGGCTCGACAGCCAGGGAACCCCGATTTTTCTACCGGCCGGCGTGGATACCACTATCAAGCAAGTCAGCACCCTGGACGACGATCCGAACAGTCCTCTCAACGAGCGGATGCTGGCCGATACCACCGCGGTGAACATTTACAACTACGCGGTGAGCCGTGGCGACTGCGGTGAATTCGCGGAGGCTGGTTCGGCCGATCCGGACGATCCCTATGTTCAGCAGATCCGCGGCAACTTTGGGTTTGACTGCAACGGCGTCCGCATGCCGGCGACGGCGCGTACCACGTTATCAGGCGGCGGCAAGCTGAACTATATGTACGGGGCCGGCTCCCGGCTCTCTCTGAGTCTGGCGACCAGCCGCTTCCAGGGGCACACCTTCCCCTTCATTATCGGCTACATCAACAATCTCTCCACGGGGCTGGCGCGGGGCTTCAGCAACCGGAACCGCCTGGCGACGGTGACCTGGACCCAGAACCTGTCGAAGAGCGCGGAGCGGGCGCTGGCGCTCGACGTGGCGCTGTCCTACCAGCAGGACCGCACCATCAACGGGCCGCTGACCACCGAGAGCGACCTGAACACTCGTGATCCCTTCATGGGCTTCATCGTCGGCAGGATGGATTTCCAGTACGACTTCGACAACTTCCCGGTGACCCAGGAGCTGATCGACAACGTCCGCCGGAACCAGGGCCGTATCACGCCGATCGACGTGAACAACGACAGCAACTACCGCATGACGGACCGGGTGCGCAACAACGCATTCGGCCTCTACGGCAACTACCAGAACTTCGCCAACACCCTCGACCTCCTGACCTGGGGGATGGGTGAGACCGGCGGCTATACCAACGACGTGGCCACACCGACGCGGGTCAGTCTCTACAAGGAAGACCGCTACATCGGCAAGGCCACGCTCGACTGGCAGGCCGACCGGTACAACCGGATCAAGGTCGGCGGCGAGCTCACCCAATACAACATCGACAACTACAGCTTCCGCCTGACCGACAAGTTCTTCTCCGATGCCTACATCGAGAAGCCGATCCGGTGGAACGCGTTCGTCGAGGACCGGCTCGACCTGGGCGACGTCGTGGTGGTGGGCGGTCTGCGCTACGACTGGTACGACACCCGTGCCAGCCGGCCCTTCGCGACCGACACCGCCGGGAACAGCTACGCGTTCCCGCGGGTGTCGACCATGCCGGGCTTCGATCCCGCCAATCCCACGGCTCTGTATGTCCGGGACGAGAGCCACAGCTATCTGAGCCCGCACGTGCAGGTGTCGTTCCCGGTGACCGACCGGACCAACTTCCGGCTCAGCTACTCGCACCAGGTGCAGGCGCCGGACTTCGGCCTGCTGCTGGGCGGGATCAACATCGACCTGGGCAACACCAACACCAACCAGGTCTTCGGCTCCGACCTCGACTTCGGCAAGACCATCGCCTTCGAGTTCGGCATCCGG
>DATCXL010000929.1:0-4808 GCA_036565825.1 Mycobacteriales bacterium | reverse complement strand
GCCCCGGGCCGAGTCGTCGAGCGCGGACAGGTGGTCCACCGCGGCGACCACCCCGGCCAGCAGTTCCAGCGAGAGTGTGCCCGACTCGTACCGTTCGGTGGGGCTGGCCGGCATCGGATACGTCCGGTCGGGATGGAACCGCTCCAGCAGTTCGGGGGTGGCCACCACGGCCGCCATGTGTGGGCCACCCCACTTGTAGGCACTGGTGGTGAAGAAGTCGGCGCCGAGTGACTCGACGTCTATCGGCAGGTGCGGGGTGGCGTGGCACCCGTCGACGTACACCAGCGCGCCGACGGTGTGGGCCCGGTCGGCGATGACCCGCACGTCCGGCCGGGTGCCCACCGCGTTGCTGGCCGCCGTGACGGCCACCAGCCTGGTCCGACTGTTGATGAGTTGGCCGTACTGCCACTCCGGCAGGTCGCAGGTCTCGATGTCGACCTCGGCCCAGCGCACCACCGCGCCGACCCGGGCGGCGGCCTGCACCCATGGGCGCACGTTCGCGTCGTGGTCGAGCCGGCTGACCACCACCTCGTCGCCGATCCGCCAGGACTTCGCCAGCGCATGGGCCATGGTGTAGGTGAGGGTTGTGGTGTTCGGTCCCAGCACGACCCCCTCGGGGGTGGCGCCGACCAGGTCCGCGATCGCCCGGCGGGCCGCGTCGACCAGGGCGTCGGCCCGTGCGGAGGACGGGAACGGCCCGTTGCGGTTGGAGATGGCCACCCGCAGCGACGCGCCGACCGCACGCGCCACGCTTTCCGGAATCAGCGTGCCGGCCGGACCGTCGAGGTGGATGTAGCCGTCACCAAGTGTCGGAAACAGACCACGGACGCGCGCGACGTCGAACGGCATGTCTCAGACCATACGGTCTGCCCTCACTGCGCCAGTAGGGTGCTGGCGTGGTACCCGAATCGCCGGTCTTCCAGCGGGAGGTTCGGGCCTGGCGGTGGCGGAGACCCGCCGATACGAGAAGATGGGCGGATGAGCGACAACCAACGAGGGCCAGACCGCGCTCATCCGGGTACGGCCGGCGTGGGCAGCACGGACGGTGGTCTCGGACATGAGTGAATCGCAGGAGCACCAGGTGATCGTCGTCGGCCCGGACGGGCGCCCGATGGGAGCGATGAACGTTCTGGGTGGCGGGGATTCCGACGAGACACCCGACGTGAGTGACCTGGTCGAGCAGCCCGCCAAGGTGATGCGGATCGGCACCATGATCAAGCAGCTCCTGGAGGAGGTCAGGGCCGCACCGCTGGACGATGCCAGTCGCACCCGGCTCCGGGAGATCCACGAGTCGTCGATCCGGGAACTGGAGCAGGGCCTGGCGCCGGAGCTGCGTGACGAGCTGCAACGGCTGTCGCTGCCGTTCAGTGACGACAGCATCCCCAGTGACGCCGAACTGCGGATCGCCCAGGCCCAGTTGGTCGGTTGGCTGGAGGGCGTCTTCCATGGCATCCAGACCGCGCTGTTCGCCCAGCAGATGGCCGCGCGCATGCAGTTGGAGGAGATGAGGCGCCGGGCGTTGCCGGGACTGGCCGCACCTCCGAACGCACCGGGCCAGCCAGGACAGCAGCAGGGCGGCACCGGCCAGTACCTCTGACCGGCTGTCCCCCACCAGGCTCAGCGCCACGCGAACCGGACGTGCTGGCGGTGACCTCGTCGGCCGCCGCCAGCACGTCCGGATGGGCGTTGGCCACCGCCACCGACCACCCGGCCCAGTCGAGCATCGGCAGGTCGTTGGGCATGTCTCCGAGGGCGAGCACCTCGGCGGCACGCCTGGCCAGCGTGTCCCCGTCCGAGTGATCCGGCTTGGTGTGGCGGGCCAGCAGTTTCGCCGCCGGTCGGTCCAGGCTCTGTTGCCACGGGCCGATCCGGATGTCCGACTGGCTGGTGTCCCACCTGCGCGACGCCGGTTCGGCGGCGAAGTCGAAGCCGTCGTATTCCACCCCGAGTTCCATCGCGGGCAGCGTCGCGTGCAGCCGGGCAGCCAGTTCGCACAGGGTCGGCACGTCAATCAGGTGGCTCGCCATCAGCTCGCCGGCCCGCATGTCGTAGACCAGTGCGCCGTTGGAGCGCACCGCGATCGTGTTGTGGTCCACCAACTCGGCGACCCCGGACATCCACCGCGGCGGCCGGGCGGTCACGAACACGACCAGCGCACCGCACCGTTCCGCCCAGCGTAGGGCAAGCCGGGTTCGGTGGTCGACCGTGCCGTCGGTGCGTAACAGGGTGCCGTCGAGGTCGGTCGCCACCAGGGCAGGTCGGGCCAGCAAGTGGACTCCCTCCTCCCGGAGGAGGACGATTCCATCCTACGTGGCGAGGGTGGGCCCGGGCTTGTCCGCAGGCTCCAGCACGTCGCGGCCCAGGTATGGCCGCAGCGCCTCGGGCACCCGCACCGAACCGTCGGCGCGCTGGTGCACCTCCAACAGGCAGGCGATGGTCCGGGCCACCGCGCACAGCGTGCCGTTGAGGGTGGCCACCGGGCTCACCCGACCGTCCGCGTGGCGCTGCCGAACCCCCAGCCGGCGGGCCTGGAAGGTGGTGCAGTTCGAGGTGGAGGTCAGCTCCCGGTAGCGACCCTGGGCCGGGAACCACGCCTCACAGTCGAACTTGCGGGCCGCGCTGGTGCCCAGGTCTCCGGAGGCCACGTCGATCACCCGGAACGGCAGTTCGAGCCTGGTCAGGAACTCCTTCTCCCAGGCCAGCAGCCGGCGGTGCTCGTCGACGGCCTGCTCCGGGTCGCAGAAGGAGAACATCTCCACCTTGTCGAACCAGTGCACCCGGAACACGCCCCTGGTGTCCTTGCCGTAGGAACCGGCCTCCCGGCGGAAACAGGATGAGAAGCCGGCGTAGCGGCGCGGCAGGCTGTCGGCGTCCAGGATCTCCTCGGCGTGGTAGGCGGCCAGTGGCACCTCCGAGGTGCCGACCAGGTAGAGGTCGTCGGCCTCCAGCCGGTACACCTCGGCGGCGTGCGCGCCCAGGAACCCGGTGCCCTCCATCGCCTCGGCGCGGACCAGCGCGGGTGCCACCATCGGGACCAGACCGGCTTCGCGGGCCTGGGCCATGGCCAGGTTCACCAGGGCGAACTCCAGTTCGGCGCCCACCCCGGTGAGGAAGTAGAAGCGCGCCCCGGACACCTTGGTGCCGCGTTCGATGTCGATGGCGCAGAGCAGTTCGCCCAGTTCGGAGTGGTCGCGGGGGGTGAAGTCGTACCGCGGGATGTCGCCGTGGGTCTCCAGTACGACGAAGTCGTCCTCGCCGCCGGCGGGCACGCCGTCCTCGACCAGGTTGGGGATGGCCAGGCTGGCCGCGCGCAGCGCCTCGTCGGCCTGGGCCTGTTCGGCCTCGGCGGCCCTGACCTGCTCGGCCAGCGCCCTGGCCCGGTGCAACAGGGCCTCGCGTTCCTCGCCGGAGGCCCGGGAGACCTTCTTCCCGAGCGTCTTCTGCTCGGCGCGCAGGTGGTCGTAACCGGCCACCGCGGCACGGCGCCGGGCGTCCGCGGCGAGCAGTTCGTCGACCGTGGCCGGATCCTCCCCACGCACACGCTGGGAGGTCCGGACCCGGTCGGGGTCCTCACGCACGAGTCGCAGGTCGATCACGGTCACGAGGTTACCGGCGGTCCGGGGTGGCGGGTGGCCCCAGGTGCCCATGCGGGCGTCGTGGTGCGGGACACTGGGCCGGTGCGGATGTCCCGGGACCGGTTCGACGAACTCGTTGCCGACGCGCTGGACGAGATCCCGACGGAGCTCACCAGGCTGATGGACAACGTGGTGGTGCTGGTCGAGGGCACCAATCCCGAGGAGCCCGATCTGCTCGGCCTGTACGAGGGAGTGGCGCTCACCGAGCGCGGGTTCGACTACGCCGGTGCGCTGCCCGACCGGATCCTGATCTACCGGGACGCCATCCTGGGTATCTGCCAGACCGAGCAGGACGTGGTGGAGGAGGTCGCGATCACGGTGGTACACGAGATCGCGCACCACTTCGGTATCGACGACGAGCGACTGCACCGGCTCGGCTGGTCCTGAGCGTGTCCTGGGCGGCCCACCCTTCGGACCCGACGGGCGGTCGGGGTGCGGTAGCGTCACTCGGTGTGAATGACGGTCGTCTGCCGATCAAGATGCTGCACGACCGGGTGCTGGTGAAAACTCCCCGCGAGGAGGGTGACCGCCGGTCATCCGGCGGGATACTCATCCCCTCCACCGCGCAGGTCGGGGTGCGGCTGATCTGGGCCGAGGTGCTGGCCGTCGGCAACCATGTGCGGACCGTGGAGAACGGCGACCGGGTGTTGTTCAGTCCGGAGGACCGGCACGAGGTGGAGATCCAGGGCGACGGCTACCTGATCCTGCGGGAACGTGACATCCACGCGGTCGCCTCGCCGCGGATCGAACCGGCCACCGGCCTGTACCTCTGACAACCCGGTACCGCCGGATCCCCCGACCGACGCCTACTCCGGCGGCTCCCGGCCGTGCTTCGGCAGGCGGGGCATCCATCGCCGCCCCGCGCTGCCGAAATGACACGGTCGTGGTCTGACACCCCCGGGCCAGCGCGCCCCTGCCATCCCCGCCTGCAAGAGTTCGCGGACACGTTCGGTGATACATACCGGCTCGAATCACCGGTCCGGGGGATCACTCCTCGGAGGTAGGCGGTCACGGTTCGCGTCGCGTGTACACGCGGGTGGACCGCCCGCGTTTGCGAATCGCCGCTGGACCGTCGGGGACCGCCCTACCGGACCACCGGCCAAGGTGACCCCTCCAGACGGTTATCCGGTCGCGCCGGACCTGATCCGGTCGAGCCATGCCGCGGCGTCGGCG
>DATCXL010000921.1:0-8579 GCA_036565825.1 Mycobacteriales bacterium | reverse complement strand
GGCCGCCACCCGCAACGCCCTTCTGGAACCCCTCATGGATGTCTCCTCACAGTGTGGACTGGCGACCGTCCTCGGGCGCCGGTGGCGGATCGGGGACGGTACGACGGATGAGCAGGCGTGAACCGGCGTGGACCAGCCGGTCCAGACCGCCCTGGATTCCCCGGGGGAACAGGAGCATCACCGCGATGAGGATGGCGCCGTAGACCGCGAGGGGAAGGTTGTTCTGCACGTTCGTGGACAGTGCGAACCGCCCGGCCAGGTCGTCTGACCAGGCCGGCAGGTAGACCATCACCAGGGCGCCCCACAGCGCGCCGGTGAGGCTGCCCAGTCCACCGAGGACGACCACCGCGAGCAGGCTCACCGACAGGGAGAGTTGGAACGAGCCGGGTGCGGCGGTGCCAAGGGTGAGGGCCAGCAGCCCGCCAGCCAGTCCGGCGCAGGCCGCGCTGACCATGAAGGCGAGTACCTGGGTGCGGGCCACGTTGATACCGGCCAGTGCCGCGGCCACCTCGTCGTCGCGCACCGCCCGCAGGTTGCGGCCGACCCGGCTGCCGGCCAGGGTAGCCAACAGCACCGCGGTGACCAGGGCGGCCAGACAGCAGATCCACGCCTGCCAACGTTCCAGTGGGAAGTCGACCCCCAGCGCGGCCGGTACCTCGCCGGCGTCGAAGGTCAACCCGTTGCCACCGCCGAACAGGCCGTCGTACCTGGTGGCCAGCGATGGCAGGCCGACCGCCAGGGCGAGGGTGGCGCCGGCCAGGTACGGACCGCGCAGTCGGGCCGCGGCGATGCCGACCGGCGCACCGACCAACGCGGTGACGGCCGCCGAGGCGACCAGGTCGAACCAGAAGGGCCAGCCCTGTTGGTGCAGTCGTAGCAGCGCGAAGGTGTACGCACCCACGGCCATCAGCGCGCCGTGCCCGAGCGAGATCTGGCCGTTCAGCCCGACCAGCACGGTCAGCCCGGCCACCGCGACGAACGAGTAGGCGACCGAGGAGATCCGGGTGTCGGTGAACGCGCTCGCCGAACCGGTGAACAGGTACAGCAGCAGGCCAGCCACGGCGGCCATCAACACGTGCCTTGGCAACGTGTGGCCGAGCAGTCTGGTCCGCATGAACCCGGCCGGTTCGGGGTTGGCCGGTGTCTGGGTGGCCGACCCGGTGTCGGTGACCGGTGGACGCGTCGGTTCGGTCATCGTTACACCCGCCGCGATCCGGTCCGGCCGAACACACCGTTCGGCCGGACCATCAGCACCACGACCAGGATGACCAGCGCACCGAAGGTGACCATGTCGGCTCCCGCGTATCCGGACACGTAGGACAGCACCAGGCCCAGTACCAGTCCACCCAGGACCGCTCCGGCCGGACTGTCCAGTCCACCGATGACCGCGGCGGTGAACCCGAACACCAACAGTGCGTCCAGCGAGGTGGGCGAGATGAACGGCGGACCGGCCAACATGCCGGCCAGCGAGCCGGCGACCGCGGCCAACGCCCAGCCCAGGGTGAGTACCTGCCCGACCCGCACCCCGAGCAGTCGGGCGACCTCGGGTTCGAAGGCGGCCGCGCGCATCCGCAGCCCGGTGGCGGTGGCCTGGAAGAGCAGTAGCAGCAGCAGGGCCGCGCCGGCCACCGACAACACCGCGAAGGCGTCCGACGGCGAGAAGGTGCCGCGGAAGTCGAACGCGTACGGGAACGACCGCGGCGTGACGCCCCACGCCATACCGGCCAGGGCCTCCAGCAGGACGAGCAGGCCGAGGGTGACGATCACCGCGTTGAGCGGTGGTTTGCGCTCCACCGGCCGGATCAGGGTGCGCTCCACCACCGCGCCGAGCACCAGGCCGGACACCAGCGCGACGCCGAAGCCGAGCCAGTACGAGCCGGTACGCGAGATCACCTCGTAGGCGATGAAGGTGGTGACCATGGCCATTCCACCCTGGGCGAAGTTCACGACCCTGGTGGCCCGCCAGATCAGCACCAGCGACAGCGCGATGGCGGCGAACGTCGCCCCGCTGCTGATCCCGCCCAGTGTCAGGTCCCAGAACCGGCTCACCGGCCACCGCCTCCCACCCAGTCGCTCACCACGCCAGCCTCGTCAGCCTCGTCAGAACCCGCGTGTGGACATAGTCAGAAACCCAGGTAGGCGTGCCGCAACGACTCGTCGGAGGCCAACGTGGCGGCGTCGTCCTGGGCCACCACCCGACCCAGCGCCAACACCACACCGCGGTCGGCGATGGACAGCGCGCTGCGCGCGTTCTGTTCCACCAGCAGTACGGACACTCCGGTGCGGTCACGCAGGTCGCGCAGGAGTGCCATCAACCGTGCGGTGATTCGTGGGGCGAGTCCCAGCGACGGTTCGTCGAGTAGCAGCATCGTCGGCCGGCTCATCAGGGCCCGGCCGATGGCCAGCATCTGCCGCTCCCCGCCGGACAGCGTGCTGGCCAGTCGGCGACGGCGTTCGGCCAACGCCGGGAACATCTCGAACACCTCGCGGCCGGCGGCGGTCCGGTCGGCCCGGTCGCTGCGCCACAGCCCACCCAGCCGCAGGTTCTCCTCGACCGTGAGTTCGGCGATGACACCGCGCCCCTCGGGCACGTGCGCCAGCCCCACCCGGACCACGCCCTCCACCGGCAGCGTGGTCAGGTCCCGCCCGCCGAACCGGATCCGGCCCACGGTCGGCCGGACCAGGCCGTTGACGGTGCGTAACAGGGTTGTCTTGCCGGCGCCGTTGGCGCCGAGCACAGCGGTGATGCTGCCGTCTTCGACGGTCAGTGACACCCCGTCCAGTGCGCGTATCGCTCCGTAGTTGGTCACGACGTCGGTGATCTCAAGCATCGCCGGCCCCCCTGACGTCCTCGCCCAGGTACGCCTCGGTGACCCGGGGTTCGGCGCGGACCTGTGTCGGCGTGCCGGTGGCGATGACCCGGCCGAAGTCGAGGACCACGACGCTGTCGCACACGGCGGTGACGAAGTCCATGTGGTGTTCGACCAGCAGCACCGACAGCCGGCCGCGCAGCCGGCTGGTGACCAGTTCTCCGAGTTCGTCGATCTCTCCGGTGGACAGCCCGCCGGCCGGTTCGTCGAGCAGCAGCAGGTCGGGGTCGGCGACCAGGGCGCGGGCCAGGGCCACCCGTTTGGCGATGCCGTAGGGGAGTTCACCGGGCAGCCGGTCGGTGTAGCGGTCCGCGCCCAGTTCGGCCAACACCTGGTGAGCCCGCTCGCGCAGCCGATGCTCGTCGGCATCGGTACGGGGCAGTCCGAGCAGTGCCGAGCCGAAGCCGGCTCTGGCGTGTCGACCGGCCCCGGCGGTCACATTGTCAAGGACCGACAGGTGCGGGAAGAGGCCGAGCCCCTGCAGGGTGCGGGAGATGCCCAGGCTGGCGAGCTGGTGTGGGTGGTGGCGACGTAACGGCCGGCCGTGCAGCGTCAGGGTGCCGGCAGTGGGCCGGACGAATCCACAGACGACGTTGAACAGTGTGGTCTTGCCGGCGCCGTTCGGTCCGATCACCCCGACCACCTCGCCGGGGGGCACCGACAGGGAGACCCCGTCCAGGGCGGTGAGGCCGCCGAACCTGACCGTGATGCCGTCGGCGACCAGCGCGGGCGTCTGCGCCTGACCCATCGCCCCTCCGCTACTGCCGGGGCCTGGACGCGCGGTCGGGCGCGGTCCGCCACGGCCGAACATGGCGTATCTCACACATGTCGCAGGACTATAGCGCACTGTCAGTGCAAAAAGGTCTTACTTGATCTTCGTTGCGTCCCACCAGAATCAGGGACAAGTCCCCACCTGTCGAGCGGTGTCGCCCCAGGTGACAAGTTTCATACCGGGGCTCGGCGGGTGGGCTTCCTACTGACGGGTAACCTGGGCACAATCAGGCATGGAGCATCCAGCGGTTCCGGTCGGCCGATCGCACGAGTGGCGACGGCAACCAGCCCGCAGGTGCCGGCCCAGCACCGCAACGGAAGGTCACGCCGACTCATGAACATCGTCGTCCTGGTCAAGCAGGTGCCCGACACCTGGGCTGAACGAAGGCTCACCGACAGTGACAAGACGCTGGACCGCGACTCCGTCGACGCGGTCATCAACGAACTCGACGAGTACGCCGTGGAGGAGGCGCTGCGCCTCAAGGAGGCCCACGGTGGCGAGGTCACCGTGCTGTCGATGGGACCGGCGCGCACCTCGGAGAGCATCCGCAAGGCACTGTCCATGGGCGCGGACAAGGCGGTGCACGTCACCGACGAGGCACTCGCCGGGTCATGCGCGCTGACCACCGCCCAGGTGCTGGCCAAGGCGATCGGCACCCTGCAGTGGGACATGGTCATCACCGGCTCGGAGTCCACCGACGCGCGGGTCGCGGCCATGCCGGCGATGCTGTCCGAACACCTGGGCGTCCCACAGTTGTCCCGGGCCCGCAAGGTCACCGTCACCGACGGCACCGTCACCATCGAGCGGCAGACGGAGGGCGGCTACGACGTTGTGGCCGGCGCCCTGCCTGCGGTGCTCAGCGTGGTCGAGAAGATCAACGAGCCGCGTTACCCGTCGTTCAAGGGCATCATGGCCGCCAAGTCCAAGCCCGTCACCACCCTTGGCATCGCCGATCTCGGGCTGGAGCCCGCCCAGGTCGGGTTGGCCGGGGCCACCAGCCAGGTGGTGGAGTTCACCGTCCGACCGCCCAGGCAGGCCGGCCAGATCGTCAAGGACGAGGGCGACGGCGGCGTCAGGCTGGTCGAGTTCCTCGCGTCGCAGAAGCTCATCTGAGCGAAGGGTTGGTCCGCACCGACATGGCAGAAGTCCTGGTCCTGGTCGAACACACCGACGGTCCCGACGGTCCGGTGGCCAAGAAGGTCACTCTGGAGCTGTTGACCGCGGCACGCTCGATCGGCGAACCCGCCGCCGTGGTGCTCGGCGCGCCCGGTACCGCCGCGGCGTTGCACGACACCCTGGCCGGTCACGGCGCGGAGAAGGTGTACGTCGCCGAGTCCGACGAGCTGGATGGTTACCTGGTCGCGCCCAGGGCCGAGGTACTGGCCCGGATCGTGGCCGACACCTCCCCGGCCGCGGTACTCGTGCCCTCCAGCACCGACGGTAAGGAGATCGCAGCTCGGGCCGCGGTACGCACCGGCGGTGGCCTGCTCACCGACGCGGTTGGTCTGGACGCCGGTACCGACGGCCCCACCGCGACGCAGAACATCTTCGGTGGCGCCATCGTGGTGACCTCCCGGGTCAGCACCGGCACGCCGTTCATCACCGTCCGGCCCAACTCGTTCACTCCCGAAAAGCACGCCGGTGCCGGGCAGGAGCAGGTTGTCGACGCCACCGTGTCGGAGGCGGCCCGGGGGGCCCGGATCGTCGAACGGGTCACCGAGGAGCGCAGCAGCCGCCCCGGTCTGACCGAGGCGTCGGTGGTGGTCGCCGGCGGCCGAGGGCTCGGGGGCGCGGAGCACTTCGCGGTGGTGGAGCGGTTCGCCGACGCACTTGGCGGGGCGGTCGGCGCCTCCCGTGCGGCCACCGACGCGGGCTGGTACCCGCACACCAGCCAGGTCGGGCAGACCGGTGTCACCGTCTCCCCACAGCTCTACGTCGCGGTGGGGATCTCCGGTGCCATCCAGCACCGTGCCGGCATGCAGACGTCCAAGACGATCGTCGCGGTGAACAAGGATCCTGAGGCGCCGATCTTCGAGCTGGCCGACTTCGGTGTGGTGGGTGACCTGTTCAACGTGGTGCCGCAGGCTTCCGAGGAGGCCGAGAAGCGTCACGGGTAGACGTTCCTGGCCTCGCCGGGGCGAAGCCCCGGCTCCGGGGTCACGCTGTAGGGGGCATGGTGCTGTGTTGCCCTCCGCGGGGGGAGCTTCGCTCCACCCCGCACCCCCCTCGAACCCCGCAAATAACGACGGTGATCAAGCCGCTCAAACCCCTACATGACGGCGTGATCAGGCATGGTCAGGGTGGTTCGTGCCCCACGCCCCGCAAACCCTGGCCGGCGGGGACAGTCGGCGCCGTGCATCAACTGTCTGGTGGTCTGGTACCGACGCGGTCGGCTGGTCCCCAGCGGTGGTTGAGTCAGCACAGGGGCAATCCGCCCGGGCGGGTACAGTCCGGACGTGACTGCGGTGGGTGCGGGGGCGTCGGTCGAAGGGCTGTTCTCACCGCGGTTGCGGGCCAGCACCGTCGGCATGGTTCTGGTGATCACGCTGTCGGCGTTCGAGTCGATCGCGGTCTCCACCGCGATGCCCACCGCCGTACGTGAACTGCACGGGCTGGCCTACTACAGCTGGCCGTTCACCGCGTTCCTGGTCGCCAGCGTGGTCGGCACGGTCACCTCCGGAGAGTTCAGCGACCGGTACGGACCCCGCGGACCGCTGCTGGTCGGGCTGGCGGTCTTCGCCGTCGGTCTGGTGGTGGCCGGCGCCGCGGTGTCCATGCCGCTGTTCGTCGCGGGCCGGGTGGTGCAGGGCCTTGGCGCCGGCACGGTGATCGTCGGCGTCTACGTGATGATCGCCGAGGTGTATCCGGACGCGCTGCGACCGAGGGTGTTCGCGCTCGCCTCGGCCGCGTGGGTGGTGCCCTCACTGGTCGGCCCGTTGGTGGCCGGCCTGCTCACCGAGCATCTCACCTGGCGGCTGGTGTTCCTGGGGCTGGCGCCGTTCGTCGCGTTGGGACTGGGCCTGCTCTGGCCCACACTGCGCCAGCTGGCGACCCCGCCCACCCGCCGGGCACGGCGCACCCTTGTCCCGTTCGCGGTGTTGGCGGCGACCGGGCTGGTCGCCGTGCAGTTCGCCGGCCAGAACCTCCGGGTGGCCAGCCTGCTTCCGCTGGCCGTGGGCGTGGCGTTGCTGGTACCCGCGCTGCGTCGACTGCTGCCCGCCGGCACGGTGCGGGCCCGTCGCGGCCTGCCCGCCGCGCTGGCCATCCGTGGGGTCATGGCCGGGGCATTCTTCGGGGTGGAGGCGTTTGTCCCGCTCACCCTTACCGACCTGCACGACTACAGTCCGTCCGCAGCCGGCGTCCCGCTCACCCTCGGTGCGCTCGGCTGGGCGGCCGGGTCGTGGTGGCAGGGTCGGTCGCGTGCGGCCCGGTACCGACTGGTACGGGTCGGTTGTGTGTTGATCGCCGTCGGCGCGGCGTCCCTGGTCAGTGTGGCGTTCGCCGGCGTACCCGGGATGCTGGCCGCACCGCTGTGGGCGGTGGCCGGCACCGGTACGGGGCTTGCCATGCCCACCGTGTCGGTGTTGCTGCTTGACCTGTCCGAGAAGGACGAACGCGGCCAGAACTCGGCGGCGCTACAGATCTGCGACCTGTTGTGCAGCGCGGTCGGCGTGGGAGTCGGCGGAGTGTTGTTGGCCGCGCTCACGGCCGGGGTCGGGGCCACCACGCTGGCCATCGTGGTGATCGACCTGGGCATGGCGGCGGTGGCCGTGCTGGGGGTGCTGGTGGCTGGGCGGCTGCGGGTTCCGGCCACGCCTGCCAATCTCGGCTGAGCAGCGGCCCACCGGGCGGCCGGAGCAGCCGGGGCGGCCCGCCCAGGCCCCGTTTACGCTAAGTGGCATGCCCTACTTCGACCACGCGGCCACCACACCCATGTTGCCCGAGGTCGTGCGGTTGATGGCCGCCCAGATGGGAGAGGTCGGAAACGCCTCGTCCCAGCACGCCAGTGGGCGGCGGGCCCGGCGTCGTACCGAGGAGGCTCGGGAGAAACTGGCGGCGGCGGTCGGCGCGCGGCCGTCCGAGGTGATCTTCACCGGTGGCGGCACAGAAAGTGACAATCTGGCAGTCAAGGGCATTTTCTGGGCGCGTCGGGCCGAAGACCCGCGCCGCCGCCGGGTGCTGGCCAGCGCGGTCGAACATCACGCGGTCCTTGACGCGGTGGAGTGGCTGCGGCTCCACGAGGGCGCCGAGGTGAGTTGGCTGGAGGTGGACGGGCACGGCCGGGTGCACCCCGAGACGCTGGCCGAGGCGCTGGCCGCCGACCCGGACGGCGCGGCCGTGGTCAGCGTGTTGTGGGCGAACAACGAGGTGGGCACCGTGCAGCCGATCGCGCGGTTGGCCGAGGTCGCCCACGGGTACGGCGTGCCGCTGCACACCGACGCCATCCAGGCCGTGTCCACCCTGCCGGTTGACTTCGCCGATTCCGGCGCGGACGCGCTCACCCTCACCGGGCACAAGTTGGGTGGGCCGATCGGCGCCGGCGCGCTGCTACTGGGTCGGGACGTGCCCTGCGTGCCGCTGCTGCACGGTGGCGGCCAGGAGCGTGACGTGCGTTCGGGAACGGTCGACACCCCAGGGGTGATCGGCCTGGCCGCCGCGGTGGACCTGTGCGTGGCCAACCGCCAGGCGGAGGCCGACCGGCTGACCGGACTGCGAGACGCACTCGTCGAGGGAGTACTGGCCCGGGTGCCCGACGCCGTGTTGAACGGCGACCGACTCGGCCGACTGCCCGGCAACGCACACTTCTCCTTCCCCGGCTGCGAGGGGGACTCGCTGCTGTTGCTGCTGGACGCCCGCGGTATCGAGTGCTCGACCGGGTCGGCGTGTTCGGCCGGGGTGGCCCAACCCAGCCACGTGCTGTTGGCCATGGGTGCCGG
>DATCXL010000911.1:0-3212 GCA_036565825.1 Mycobacteriales bacterium | reverse complement strand
GACGATCCACTGCACCAGTGCGCGAACCGACCTGGCCCGCCGGGCCGCGCCGGCCACCAGGCGGCCTCGCCGTCCCGGCACGCCGCCGAACACAGGGTCAACCCGGCCTCGTGGGCCAGCGCCAGCCGGTCGGTGTCCCCGAACGTCCGCGCGGCGGCCAACAGGAACCACCCGATCCCGGCCACTCCGTGGGCGAACCCGTAGTGCACCAACCCGGCCAACCGCGAGTCGAATGAACGTGGCACCGGCCAGAACACGCCCTCGTCGGTGCGTGCGACCCGCTCGGCCACGGTGGCCGCGTACCGCCACGCCCGTTCGGCGAGCCGCGCGTCACCGGTCTGTTCGGACAGGTGCAGGTGGGCCAGGCCAGCGCCGGCCAGACCGTGCGTGATGTCGGAGTTCGGCCACTCGACCGGCAGCCGCAGCGCCAACTCGACCGCCTGGTCGGCCAGTTCGGGCCGGTCCAGCGTCCGGGCTGCGTCGTACAGCGCCCAGGCCGTGCCGGCCCGACCGAAGTAAAGCCCGGGCAGCACACCTGGCACCTCCGGCGTACCCCGCTCACCCGGCACACGCGGCCGGTCGGGGTCACGGCCCGGCCCGGCCAGCGCCTCTCCGATCCACTCGGCGGCGGCGTGCACCGCCGGGCGCACCTCGGGCAGGTTCGGGTCATCGGTCCGCGCGATGTGGGTCAACACCGACAGGACGCCTGCCGCGCCGTGCTGCACGTTGCACGGATCGGTCCGCGCGCCGACATCGCCGGTCGGCCACAGTCTGGCCCGGTCACCGGGAGTCATGGTGGCGAGCAGGTGAGCCAGACCGTCGCCGAACAGTCGGCCACGCCCGGCCGGACGCGAGCGGATCACGGTGGCCGGCACGCCAGACGCCAGCGGGTCACACAGGCTTCGCCGTACCCGCTCCAGGTTCCAACGGTGAGCCGGTTCGCCGCGCAGCAGTCCCCGTATCGCCGGGGTGAGCGCACCGGCGGCGGTGGCCCCGCCCGTGTTTGCCACCACCAGATCCAGCCAGCGAACCAGTCGGTCGGCCAGCCTCCCGGGTGAGTGGGCCGAGGGCCGGTCTTCGGGCAGGATCGGGTCGTTGCCGGTGGCCAGCAGAAAGAACATGGCTCCCAGGCTGAACAGGTCCTCGGCGGTCGCGGCCCGGGTGCGCTCGAGGTCACTGGCCGCCTGTTCGGGAGCCTGGTAACCAGGAGTACCGCCGCGCCGGGCCAGTTCGCCGGTTGGCGTGGCCAGTTCGAGGTCCACCAGCACCGGCCTGCCCTTCGGGTCGACCATCACGTTGGTAGGGCTCAGGTCACGCAGCACCAGTCCGGTCCGGTGCACCGCGCCGAGCAGGTCGACCAACCGTCTGGCCATGCTGACCGCCTCGTCGCGGGGTGGGCCGGGCCGCCCGGCGGCGCGGACGTCCACCCAGTGCCGTAGCGGTGTCCCGGCCACCCGGCGTTCGGCCAGGAAGAGTTGGTCGTCCTGGGTGAACATCGCGACCCTGGCCGGTGCCAGGCCGTCGGGCGCCAGCAGGTCGAGCATCCGCGCCTCGTTGCGCAGCAGGTCGCGACTGTCCTGACCGGAACTGTCCGACTCGGTGTAGGGACGGGCCTGCTTGACCACCACCTCGTCGGCCGGTCGGTCGGACTCGGCCAGGTTCACCGCGTCGCCCGTGTCTGCCGTGTCTGCCCCATCCCCGTCAGGGCGGGTGTCCTCGGCCAGGAAGACCCCACCCCTGGCCGAGTGCCGGATCGCCGAACGCACCAGGAACCGTCCACCCAGCAGCACCGCACGGGTGGCCGGCCGCTCTGGCGGGTCCTTCGGTGGGTTGTCCGGTGACTGGTGCGGCGCTGGAGTCGGTGACGGCGCCGGGGTCGGTAACGGTGCGGGAGCCCACCGCGGTGGGGCGAACCACGCCTCCCGCCGATCTGGCACCATCCCGCCGTCGGGAGCGGTGAGGACCTGCCGGTACATGCCGTCGTTGTCCAGTACGGACCGGTTGTCGAAGCCGCCGAAGCGGTAGTACACCAGGCTGCCGGGCCGATACGCCCGGTCGGAGAGGATCGCCGGCCCGGCCAACCCCCGGGTGGCGGCGTCGAGTGCGCCGGCCAGCCTGGCGAAGTGGACGTCGTCGTCGGGGTAGGCGGTGAGGAACTTCCCGGCCGAGGACCGGTCGCAGCCTCGACCACCGATCAGTCGGACAGTTCGGGCGGTCGCGGCGAACTTGAACGCGCAGGCGTCGTCGGTCAGTACCCGTGTCGCGGCGCACAGCACGGCCACGGCGTCGGACACGGTGGCCGACACGTGCAACTTCCAGCCCTGCTCACGGGACCGGTGTGCCGGCGGCAGGACCAGCCACCACGGGCCACGCGCCAGCAACTGCCAGCCGTCCCGTCCGGCCAACAGGCCACGTACCGGCGCGGCCAGGCTGTCGTCGCCGGTGGCGGGTTGGACTTGCGCGGTCATCGTGGTTTCCCCCAAACAATTGCGACCACGGTGGTGGTTCATGATCTCGGCAACCCGACGGGCCACCAGGCCCATTGGGTGTGAGGTGCGAATCCGGTCGTGGATCCTGCCGGTTGGAGAAGTTAACGGACGTTGCGGGATTGCGCAATGATTCGCCGTTGAATTTCGCTTCCCCGAAGGTCGCGTAAGTATAGGTGGCTTGTGTGGAAGCGTGATTGAAGGTAGTAACTTCACCCGGACGGGGGAATCTAATTGCTCTCCGCATTGATCAAACGTGCCGATTGGCAAATTTCTTGAGCTGATGCCGCGCCATCCATGCCCCGAGGTGCATTGCATTTTGCCCTAATGCAATCGTTCGGGATTCAGGACATGAATAAGCCCGCACGACCTAAATGGTGGTCAGAGGGTTTTGTCGGTTTGAGGTCCACCCGTTCGGGCTAGTGTGGCGCGGCGCGACGTAGGGGTATCTATCTGTCGAGCCACCTCATCGTTCGGCTACGGGGGAGTCCACAATGGCAATCCGCACCCGCACCGGGTCGCACGCCAGCCACCCGATCACGACCAAGCCCTTCCCGACCGACAACGGAGCGTCACGGTCGGGCCGTGGAACGGCCGGTGACCAGCCGGCCGGAGGCTTCCGCCGGATGCTGCGCGGGTCGGTCGCGCTGTGTGCGGTACTGGTAGCCAGCGGGGCCGGCCTGGCCGCGGTGAGGCGGCGCGGCGCCAGGTCCCGCCGGGGCGGCG
>DATCXL010000896.1:0-3740 GCA_036565825.1 Mycobacteriales bacterium | reverse complement strand
GCCCGCAACGCCACCGAGCGGCCGGTCGGCGCCTGCCGATCCTGGGCGGCGGTGGTGCCGTGGGAACTGCTGCTACTGGTCGCGGCCGGGCTGTGTTTCCTGCGGTTGCGCGGCCGGGACGCGGTAACCCTCGACCACGGTGTCGCACAGGTCAACCTGCTGCTGGTCGCCGCCCCACTGCTGTTCATGCTCGGTACCGCCGTGCTGACCGTGCGGCTGTTCACCGGAGCACTACGACCGATGCGCCGACGTTCCCAACGCTGGCCGGTACCGACCTACCTTGCGGTCAGCCGGATCACCTCGGCACCGGTGGTCAGTGTCACCCTGCTGGCCGCGCTGGCCATGCCGGTTGCCATGGTGGTGTACTCGGCCGGCATCACCAGGACCTCCCAGTACACCGTCGACGCCAAGACGAATGTCTTCATCGGCGGTAACTCCTCGGTCGTCTCGGTGGACCGGGCGCACCGAACGGCCGAACTTGACCGCGTCGCCACCATCGTCGACCGCTACGAGAACGCCCGTCTGGGCGGCCCGAACGGCGCCCAGACCACGGTGCTGGCCGTCGACCCGGACACGCTGCCCCGGTTTGCCTTCTGGGACGACCGGTTCGCCGAGCAACCGCTGACCACCCTGATGTCGCTGCTGGCACAACCGGCGAGGAACGGCCAGAGCCCGGCGCTACTCGTCGGCGCCGGGCCGGGTACCGACGTGTCACGGGTGCAGGTCGGTGACTCGACGGTGCCGCTGCGGATCGTGGGCACGCCACGGGTGTTCCCGGGCACCCACTCGCACGACCCGATGGTGGTCCTGAGCGCCGCGTCGCTGGGCGACCGCGGTACCGGTGCGTCACGGTTCACCGAGTTCTGGAGTTCCGGCGACGCCGCCACGATGCAGCGGGTACTGGCCCCGCTGGGGATCCGGGTGCTCGTGGTACACACCCAGGAGCAGGTTCAGGACGTGGCCAACTTCCTGGCTGTCACCTGGTCGTTCGGATACCTGGAGGCACTGGCCGCCCTGGTCGGACTGATCGCGATCGGCGGGCTGCTCCTCTACCTGGAAACCCGGGCCCGCTCGCGGGCCGCCTCCTACGCGCTGAGCGGACGGATGGGCCTTACCCGACGCGGCCACCTGTTGTCGATGCTGGTCGAGATGGGCATGGTGCTCGGCGCCGCACTGGTGGTGGGCACCGGGTTGGCCTGGTCGGCGGTCCTGCTGGTCTACGGACGGTTGAACATCGATGCCACCCGGCCGCCGGGCCCACTGCTGACCGTCCCGGTGGCCGCCCTGGTCGGCACGGCGCTGGCCGCCGTCGTGGTCGCCGTCGCGGCCGCGGCCTACGCACACCGCTCGGCCCGGCGCACCGACGTGGCGGAGGTGTTGCGTCTTGGCGCCTAGACGGACGGTTCCAGACCCTCGCCGGGGCGGAGCCCCGGCTCCGGGGTCCCGCTGTAGGGGGCATGGTGCTGTGCTGCCCTCTGTGGGAGGAGCTTCGCTCCACCCCACACCCCCCTCAAACCCCCCGGACCGCGGGGACAACCGGCAGACACCTTGGAATCAACCGTCCAGACGGACGGTTCCAGACCCTCGCCGGGGCAAGGCCCCGGCTCCGGGGTCCCGCCGTGGGGGGCGTGGTGCCGTGCTGCCCTCTGTGGGGGGAGCACAGCACCACCCCACACCCCCCGGGGACGAACAGTTCGACGGGAGGTACCAACGGTGACCGACCAGTTCACCTCCGACAGGCACGGCGCGTCCGGCTGGGTCGAAACGGTCGGTCCCGCCGCCCTCTGCCGCGACATACACAAGGTCTACCCGACCATGGACGAACAGGTCGAGGCGCTGCGTGACGTGGACAAGGACTTCCTACCTGGTCGGATCACCACCATCGCCGGACCCTCGGGTTCGGGTAAGTCCTCACTGTTGCGGATACTGGCCTGTGTGGACCGGCCCGACCACGGGCAGGTGCGTATCGGTGCCACCGAGGTGAGCGGGCTGGGCGCGCGCGGCCGCCGGGCGCTGCGCCGCACCGCGGTCGGGTACGTGTTCCAGAACCCGATGGACAACCTGGTGGAGTACCTGGACGCGGTCGACCAGCTCAAACTGGCCGCCCGGCTGCGCGGCGTCCGCCCCGGTTCTGGCCCCGCCGCCGACGTGGACCGACTGCTGGAGTTGCTCGGCCTGGCGCACCGCAGGTCGCACCGGCCGGTGCACATGTCCGGTGGCGAACAGCAGCGGCTGGCGGTGGCCTGCGCGGTGATCGGCCACCCCTCGATCGTGGTCGCCGACGAGCCCACCGCCGAGTTGGACTCGGCTTCGGCCGACCGGGTGCTCGACGCGATGCGCAGCCTGCGGGACGAGGGCGTGGCGTTCATCCTGTCCTCGCACGACGCCCGAGTGGTCGAGGCCACCGACCACCTGCTCCGGCTCGAACACGGAAGGACCGTCGAATCGTGGTGACACCTGTGCCGCCGAACCCACCGACGGGCGTGGCGTCGGCCGGGCCGGCGTTGGCCGGGCTGGTGATGGGCCGGGACCTGTGTCGGAGCTACACACGCGGAGACGAGCGGGTGCACGCGCTGCGGGACGTGCGACTGGACCTGCACTCCGGCGAGCTGGTCGCGCTGGTCGGGCCGTCCGGGTCTGGCAAGAGCACGCTGCTCAACGTGCTGTGCGGCTGGGAACACGTGGAGTCCGGCACACTGAGCTGGGCCGGCGAACTGGGCGGCCGGCCGCCAGAGACGTTCGCCTGGTCCGAACTGGCCCTGGTGCCACAGGCGCTCGGGTTGCTTGAGGACCTGACGGTGCGGGAGAACGTGCTGATGCCGGCCCGGCTCACCGGCCGGCTCGGCGAACAGACCGCGCATGCCGACGAGCTGATGGAACGGGTCGGCATCACCCATCTCGCCGGCCGTTACCCACGGCAGACCTCACTGGGTGAGCAGCAGCGCTGCGCGGTGGTGCGGGCACTGCTACTGCGGCCGAGGCTGCTGCTGGCCGACGAACCCACCGCACACCAGGACGCGCACTGGACCGAGGTGATCTTCACCGCGCTGCGTGAACTGGTGGGCGCCGGTTCGGTGGCGCTCGTCGCCACCCACAACCCGCAGACATGGGACTACGCCGACCGGATTCTGTCCATGCACGACGGCGAGTTGACCGAGGGCGTACCCGAGTCGATCTGACACCTCACTCCTCGTGGGAAACCCGCGTCAGGAACCGCTTGGAGCTCTGTGAGGGTGTGGGTGGCGGTCCTGCTTGGGGCCGCGCTGCCATGATTGGTGTTCGGTGTCCTGGGTGACTCGTTGGAGCTCCGGCCGCACGCGCCAGGCTGCACGGCACCTGGCTGAACGGCGCGGGCGGTCCGACGACGGGGCAACCGCTGCCCTCGGGTGACCACTCGACGATGTGCGAGGCTCCAGACCATGGAGTACAAGCGACTGGGACGTACCGGCCTGCGGGTGAGCAGGCTCGTGCTCGGCACCATGAACTTCGGTCCGGTCACCGAGGAGACCGACGCGCACGCGATCATGGATCGGGCGCACGAGCACGGCATCAACTACTTCGACACGGCCAACACCTACGGGTGGGGCGAGAACAAGGGGCGCACCGAGCAGATCCTGGGGAGCTGGTTCGCCCAGGGCGGCGGTCGCCGGGCACGTACCGTGTTGGCCACCAAGGTGTACGGGGCGATGGGCGAGTGGCCGAACGAGGGCCGGTTGTCCGCGCTGAACATCCGACGGGCC
>DATCXL010000892.1:0-8386 GCA_036565825.1 Mycobacteriales bacterium | reverse complement strand
GCGGATCAACCGCACCGGTACCACCGTCCTGATGGCAACCCACGACAACAACATCGTGGACTCCATGCGCCGGCGCGTGATCGAGTTGGATTTCGGTCGCGTGGTCAGGGACCAGTCGCGTGGCGTGTACGGTGTCGGCCGCTGAGGGACTGCTGTTGAATCACCTCCGCAGAGTCGTCACCCGGTCACTGGGGCACAGTGATCGACGGCCTCTGCCACCGACCGGCCGCCTCGCCCGGGGTGCCCAGCCCCGAGGTTGCTGCCCGACCCCCCACTAGGAACCATGCGCGCCAACTTCGTACTCACCGAGGTCGCGACCGGACTGCGACGCAACCTCACCATGACCATCGCCATGATCATCACGACCGCGATCTCGCTCGGCCTGTTCGGCGCCGGGCTGCTCATCGCGCACGAGATCGGGCAGATGAAGCAGATCTACTTCGACAAGGTCGAGGTCTCGGTCTACCTCAACGACGACATCACCGCCGACCAGCGCACAGAGCTACAGCAGAAGCTCACCCAGACGCCCGAGGTGACCGGCGTCAACTACCTGGACAAGAAGCAGGCCTACGACCGGTTCAAGAAGCTGTTCGAGGCTCAGCCCGAACTGGTCAGTGCGGTCGGACCGACCGACCTGCCGGCGTCCTTCCAGGTGAAGTTGCGCAACGCCGAGCAGTTCGACCTGATCTCCCAGGAGTTCAACAGCGCACCGGGCGTGCAGCAGGTGCAGGCCCAGAGTGACCTGTTGAACCGGTTGTTCGGCCTGCTCAACGGCTTGCGTAACGCCACCATCGCGCTGGCCGTGGTCCAGGCGTTGGCCGCTCTTCTGCTGATCTCCAACACGATCCAGGTGGCGGCGTTCACCCGACGGACCGAGACCGGCATCATGCGTCTGGTCGGCGCCTCTCGTTGGTACACCCAGTTGCCGTTCCTGTTGGAGGCGGCGGTGGCCGGCCTCATCGGCGCCCTGCTGGCCGTCGGCGGGCTGTTCCTCGGCAAGTTGTTGTTCATCGACAAGACGTTGGCCGCACCGATCAGGGCCGGGATCATCCCGAAGGTCGGCTGGGACGCGATCCTGGCGATCAGCCCGGTGGTGGCCGGCGCCGGCGTGCTGCTCGCGGCCGTGGCCGCCTACGTCACGCTGCGGTTGTACGTACGGTTGTAGGGGTGGCCCGAGAGTCGGGGCGGAAGGTCATCGCCCAGAACCGTAAGGCACGTCACGACTACTCGATCCTGGACACCTTCGAGGCCGGGGTGGTGCTCACCGGAACCGAGGTGAAGTCGTTGCGGGCCGGTCGGGCGTCGCTGGTGGACGCCTTCGCCTCGGTCCGTGACGGCGAGGTGTGGTTGCAGAACGTGCACATCCCCGAGTACACCCAGGCGACGTGGACCAACCACGCGCCGCGCCGGACCCGCAAACTGCTGCTGCACCGGGGCGAGATCGACCGGTTGATCGGCAAGACCCGCGAGGGCGGCCTGACCCTGGTGCCGCTGACGATGTACTTCGTGGACGGCAGGGTCAAGGTGGAACTCGCCCTGGCCCGGGGCAAGCGGGCCTACGACAAGCGGCAGGCGCTGGCTCGTCGGGACGCCGACCGGGAGATCGCCCGGGAGGCTGGCCGACGCTGGAAGGGCCGGACCTGAGCGTGCCGCACCGTGACGGGCCGGTCGACGACGCGGCCGTGCCGGAGTTCTGGCGGGCGCTGGGTCTGCCCGGGCTGGTTGACGTACACGTGCACTTCCTGCCGCCTCGGGTGACCGAGCGGGTGTGGGCGTTCTTCGACGCCGGCGCGGAGCACTACGGGGTGGCCTGGCCGATCACCTATCGGCTGCCCGAGGACGAGCGGGTGGAACGCCTGCGGGCGATGGGGGTGCGTGCGTTCCCGGCCCTGGCGTATCCCCACAAGCCGGGCATGGCGGCCTGGCTGAACGGCTGGACCGACGAGTTCGTCGGCCGCACGCCCGATGCGGTGCCGTCGGCGACGTTCTATCCCGAGCCCGAGGCGAGTCGATATGTCGCCGAAGCGCTGGAGCGGGGTGCGCGGGTGTTCAAGGCGCACGTGACGGTGGGTGGTTACGATCCGCGGGACCGGCTGCTCGATCCGGTGTGGGGCATGTTGGCCGACGCGGGCGTTCCGGTGGTCACCCACTGCGGCAGCGGGCCAAGACCCGGGCGGTTCACCGGGCCGGAGATCATCGAGGGCGTGTTACGGCGGCATCCCGGGCTGACCATGGTGGTGGCGCACATGGGGGGGCCGGAGTACGCCGAGCATGTCGCGTTGGCCGACCGGTACCCCAACGTGTACCTGGACACCACCATGGTGGGTACGGACTTCATGGAGCGTCTTGCGCCGCTGCCGGCTGACCTGCGACCGCGGTTGGCGGCGTTGGTCGACCGGATCGTGCTCGGATCGGACTTTCCGAACATCCCATACCCGTACGCCCACCAGTTGGAGGCGCTCGCGCGGTGGGACCTCGGCGATGACTGGCTGCGCGCCGTGTTGTGGGAGAACGGCGCGCGCCTGCTCGCGCTGGACTGACCGCCCGTTGGCACCGCGCGCGTCCGTGCCGGCGTCCGTGCCGGCGTCAGCGCTGGTTGTTCGCATCGGTGTGGCCCGGTGGTCGGTGGCCCGGTTCCGGCCGGCCGAGAAGGTAGCGTGCCCACGTGGACGAGCACGGGTTGACCTGGCGACCGATCAACCGCGATGACGTGCCGGCGCTGACTCGTCTGGTGGCGCACAGCGAACGGGTGGACCGGGCTGGCATCTACACCGACGAAGCCGAACTTTCCGCGCAGTTCGACCACCCAGGCCTCGACTCTGGCAGGGACACCCTGGCAGCGGCCATGCCCGACGGGGAACTGGCCGGGTTCGGGGTGGTCTATCCGGCACCGGCGGCCCGGGACGTGCAGCGACTGTTCCTGTCCGGCGGAGTGCGCCCGGACTGGCGTGGCAGGGGCCTGGGGCGACGGATCCTGAACTGGCAGGTGGGTCGGGCCACCGCCATGCATCGGGAGATCCGTCCGCACCTGCCGGCGTTGGTGGAGGCCGGCGGCGTTGATCGGGACGATCCGCAGCGTCGGATGCTGCACCGGGCCGGGTTCACCCCGGTGCGGTGGTGGTACGAGATGGTGCGGGATCTGTCCATGCCGCTGCCCGAGCCGGTGCCACCGGCTGGTGGGAGATTAGCCGGTTTTGATGCGTCTTTTGAAGAACTTGTACGTTCCGCCCACAACGAGGCGTTCGCCGAGCACTGGGGCACCGTGGAGGTTGACGAACAGGTGTGGCGGCAGCGGTTCTCGGCCGCACAGGGCTTCCGTCCGGACCTGTCCCTGCTGGCAGTGGAAGGCGGTGAGGTCGCGGCATACCTGCTCAGCTTCGTGCACGAGGCCGAGATCGTCGCCCTTGGGGTTCCCACCGCGCACGTCGGTTACCTGGGCACACGGCGGGCCTGGCGGGGACGTGGGTTGGCCGGGGCGCTACTCGGTGTGGCCATGCGTACCTACCGTGACACCGGTTACGCGGCGGCCCGGTTGGTCGTCGACACGGAGAACCGCACGGGTGCGCTGGGTGTCTACCGGCGGTCCGGGTTCGAGGTGGACCGGCGGTGGGTCACCTACGGGCGCCAACTCGCGCCGATACCGGAATGACGTGGCCGGTCCGAAGCGTTAAGCTCGGAGTGATCAGTACCAGGGGGTGATCGGTCTCGACTTCGGACGTCGAGTTAGGGGAAGCGGGTCGAGGAAGGCGACGATGATCTCGTTAACCATACGTCGCAAAAAAATCAAGCGCCGACAACAGTCAGCGCGACTTCGCCCTCGCCGCCTGAGCGAGTAGCGAGTCTGTCAGCCCGAGTTCGCCTTCGGCTCGGTCACTGGCATCAGTGAGAAGGCTTACCGCCGGACCCGGCTACGGGGGCCGACGGGACAACTCACAGTAGCTGGGCCTGTCACACCGGCTTGCTCGTGAGACTGGTGGGGCCAAGCAGAGACACAGCGAGCTGCACCCGGAGAAGCCCTGATGAGGCGACGGAGGACGCGGGTTCGATTCCCGCCACCTCCACGAGGCTCAGGCGGCCCGTGTTCGCGGACAACGCGAGCACGGGCCGCCTCTTTTTTTCCTGGGGTGCGCCCCCCAGGCCCCGCCCGGAGGGGCTTCCCCTGGAACCCTTGACGTCGTGGCCGGCGCTCGTTCGTTCCTGCTGACCGACGAGACCATGGCGTCGGTTCGCAAGCGTCGTCCGGAAGGCGTCGAGTATCGGACCGGTCTGACGGACGCTCGTCGACATCGGTGTCGGGATCGAGGCCCGCACGACCACGGCCAGGGTTGCCGTCGTTGGTTGCGCTCGCGGCGTGCGACAACCGTCAGGAACCGGCCGAGCCGTCCAGATCGGGGTCTGCCTGCTCACCTTGGATAAGCGCGCTGGTGAGCCGGCTGGTCCGGCCCGTCGCGCCATTGACCACGTTGATGACAACCCGGGTACAGGCAACCCGTTCTTCCCTGGGCGGCTCCTACTGGGGGCGTCGGCCGAACACGCTGTTGATGATCATCTGGAAGAGCCCGCCGACGACCAGGGTGATGGCGCCGAGGGTGACGACGACGTCGGCCCAGCCGGGGAGTGCGTGAAGTCCGGCGGTCAGCAGCATGGGGCCGGCGACGATCCCGCCGCCGATGATGGCGCCGAGAACGGCTCCGCTGGTGGAGTCGCGACCGTTGATCCCGGCAAGCAGGGCACCGATGAGCCCGCCGAGCGCGGCACAGGCCAGCAGCCAGAGCATCACGTTCCCCTCTCGTTGACGAACCCGCCGGCGAGGTTAGGGCTCACCTCGGACAGTTTCGACTGCTGCCCTACCAGTGGGCGGCGGCCGTCACGACGGCGGGGCGGGCGGTGGACGGGCGTGGCCCTTTGCGGTTGTCCCGCTCAGTCGAATGAGGTACGGACGCGTGGCGCATCGAGCGCCAGTGCGTTCGGTGGGCCGACGGGACCCGCTCGGGTAGCCCTCACTTGAGGTCTTGACGAGCGCCGGTCTGAGGCTCACAATGCTGTCAAACCGGTGACCTCCATGCCTTGGGTGCGGGAGACTGGGATATCTCCATCTGAATAGATATTCTTTTGGTTCATCGGGTTAGAAAAAGAGTAATTAGTAATTACGGAAGTAGTAATGAGAGGCGTTAGGTGCTCCGGCACTTAACGCCTCTCATTCAATGTGAAAGGAAAAAATCATTATGACCGACGGGATTATGTCTCGTGCCGAGCCGTGCGGCCCTCGGCAGGCAGGCTCGGGGGCATGTGCTCGGCCGGTGCGCGCGTCGCGCATCCGGTGCCCGCACATGCTGCGCGACTGGTACTTCTCCCACCACGCATGCGAGAAGGTAGATGCGCGCGGGTTCGACCCGTTCGACGTGTTAGACGTCTGCAAGGCGCCTGAGACGAAGGCGACAGCCTTCCACTACGGACCCGACCGTTGGCGGTACGTCGGAGGCAACCTCGTGGCCATCGTCAACCCAGCCACTCGCACCGTCATCACGGTGCTCCTACGCGGGTATGACGAGTGGAATGACGAGGACGCCCGCGCGGCGAATGGGGCTCGGTCATGAGGACCCGCAGATGCGGTGGGTTGGTCCAGACGCTTCGCGGGGAGAACGTCCTGTTCACCGGAACGGTGACTGTGGACGGCGAGCATCTGTACCGCGACCACTGCCATCGACGTGTCGTGGATCATGGAGGGCAGTGGGCTGCTGACTGGTCGAGGGCTGTGACGGTCCTCGTGCACGGTGACCTCACGACGAACGTGATCGACCCGGATCGCGGTTACGGCAAGAAACTCGTCAGGGCCGAGCGGAGGATGGCGGAGGAGGACATACACATCCATGTCATCGACGCTCAAGGGTTCGAAGCGCTCCTGCACCGGCGGCCAGCACGTTGCCATCGGCTCCGCAGGCGGAACGGCACCATACACGCGGAAGCCATCGCCGTGGACCCGCACTTCGGAGACCTCCTGACCCTCCACCGGGAGACTGTCCACGACACTGGCGCCAGCGGGCTCGAAGTGGACCTGTCGGCACTGGACGCCGGTACGGCAGCGCACGAACGAACAGTTGGCGTTCTGAGGGACCATCTCAACGACCGAGGCATCCAGGTCTTCGGTCCTGCGGCGGGCGCGCCCCGGTTCGACGCGGGTTGGGACGACGCGGACGGTCGGGTCATCGCCGAGGTCAAGAGCCTGTCTGAAGCGAACGAGGCACAGCAGATCAGACTCGGGCTCGGCCAGGTCCTCGAGTACGCCTGCATCGTCTCCCTGCGCCGACCGGCACGGGGAGTCCTTGTCCTGGAGCGTGAACCACAGGGCAAACACTGGTCTGCGGTAGCGGAGTCCGCCGGAGTCCAGATCGCATGGGCGCCCGCGTTCGAGGGCCTGTAGCAACCCGTTCGCCAGAGGTGAGGCCCGCCGTGCACGGACGGGCCTCACCTCTGCCCGGAATGCTCAGTCGGCGTCGAGGATTCTCTTTCTGGTGTCGCAACCTCCAGATTCCGCCCGGCGTTGCCACGCCCGGTACAACGGCCGCTGCGGCGATAAACCCAGCCGGGCCAGCGGCTTACCCACCCCCCTGTGGCGTCAGAGCCGTGGGCGGATTGAGAGTGTCGTTCGGCCGGTGGGAAGTCCGCTATTTTCCGGCGGGCGAACTGCTTCGGGCCGATGAGTCGGTCATGAACTTCGACAAGCTTGAAGACCGTGCCCTGGCTGGCCACCCTCGTATGCGCCGGGTCCTGCTCCGGGTGACGTCCAGGTCGCCGTTGTACGTTTACTACCTGCACTGGAGTGACGGCACCGACCTGGAGGTACTGGCGAACTGGTGGTCTCCGGGCTGGCGACGGAGGATGTCTTCGCCGGTGCGCTGCTCGGAGAGGCGCACAGCTGGTTTCACTATCGGGGATGTGACGCGGTGCTGCGGGTGGTGGTCGGTGAGCCTGCGATGGCGCTGTTCCCCGACGAGACGCTGCGATGGCAGTCGCATGGGTTCCAGACGACATGCCCGGTATGTGGTGAGTCGTGGTTCGCCAGCATCCTGGAGTTCATCGACGTGGAGGCGAGCAGGTCCCCACTCAGGTGGCTCTGAGGTGTGATCACTGTGGTTACTCATGGCATCCATACATCTGGCACGAGCTCTGCTCGGCGCCGAAGCCGCCGGCCATTCGAGCGTCGGCATCGTGCTGGCCGCCGTCTCCCCGCTGGTCATGCCCGGCCTGTCCCACGCCCAACGGCGCGCCGGACGCGAACTCGGCTCCGCCAGCGCGGTCGCCGACTCCAAACAGACCCTGCTGTGCACCTATCTGTCCGCTGTTCTGCTCGCCGGACTCCTGCTCAACAGCCTGCTCGGCTTGTGGTGGGCCGACCCGATCGCCGCCTTGGTCATCGCCGCTGTCACCCTCAAGGAAGGCCGCGAAGCGCGGCGTGGCCACGACTGCTGCTGACCGCAACACCGAGTCGAACCAGAGCAGGTAAGGCCGCGTATCGATAGCAGCCCAGGGCCAGTCGGCAGAGAATGATCTCGGTCCCAACGGCACCCCGCTCGGGGCCAGGAGGTGGCGTGCACGATGGACAAGCAGACCATCCACGACGAAATGGAGCGCTCCCGCGCCACGTTCCACCAACTGCTCGACAGCGCCACCACAGAAGACCTGCGCCGAGCGTCGAACGGCACCCGATGGACCAACCAGCAGCTGCTGTTTCACATGCTCTTCGGATACCTGATCGTGCGCGCACTGCTGGTTCTGGTGCGCGTGTTCGGTCGCCTGCCGGCGGGTGTGAGCCGGGCCTACGCGCGGCTGCTCAACGCGGCCACGGCTCCCTTCGACCTCGTGAACTATCTCGGTAGCTGCGGTGGAGCGCGAGTCTTCGGTACCGCACGCATGGGCACCCAGTGCGATCGGGTCATCGCCGCGCTGCACCGCAGGCTGGATGCCGAGACCGATGCGGACCTTCGCCGCGGGATGCATTACCCGACGCGCTGGGATCCGTTCTTCACCGACTTCATGACCCTCGCCGACATCTACCACTTCCCGACCCAGCACTTCGCCTTCCACCAGCGGCAACTCACACTCGACAGCCACTGACCAGTCGAGCGGGATCCGTGGGGCCAACAGCCCTGCGAACCGACAACCGCAGGCCCCGCAGTGAGGCTGGCTGCGGTCCGCTTGGCTTGGGCGCCGGTGAGGGATAGGGGAAAGCGCAGGTCAGCGGGGGTGTGCCCGGCGGGTTCGATGCCCGCCACGGCACGGGCCGCCTCTTTTCCTGGGAGTGCAACCCCCAGGCCGACCGCACCCTCGCCGTCCCGCACGCGTGGGGTCGCCCTTTCTTGAGTGCACACCCCCGTCCGTGGCGGGG
>DATCXL010000890.1:0-4065 GCA_036565825.1 Mycobacteriales bacterium | reverse complement strand
CCGACCAACCGGCTGCCGATCTCGGCCACCAGGTCGGCACAGCGGGTGGTGGCCGCCAGGTCGTCGGACGGCGACTCGACCTGACACAGCGCGGTGGTGTCCGCGACCATGGCCGCGGTCGCCTCCCGCAGCATCGCCACGATGTCGGTCAGTTGACTCACCGGGTCAACGTCTCTCGTGAGACGGTCAGCTCACCCAACACCTCGGGCAGCGGGTCGACCCCGATCCCCGGTCCGGTGGGAACCGGCAACCGCCCGTCTCGCAACACGAACGGTTCGGTCAGGTCACACCGGAAGTACCGGTCCGAGGCTGAGGTGTCCCCGGGCAGGGTGAAGTTCGGTAGCGCGGCCAGCGCCAGGTTCGCGGCCCGGCCGATCCCGGTCTCCAACATCCCCCCGCACCAGACCGGCACGCCGAACGCGGCACACACGTCGTGCACCCGGCGGGCCTCAAACAGCCCGCCGACCCGGGCAGGTTTGATGTTGACGATCGCGCACGCGCCGCGGGCTATCGCGTCGGCGGCGACCCGGGCTGACACGATCGACTCGTCCAGACAGATCGGGGTGGACAACACCGCGGCCAGCCGCGCGTGCCCGGCGATGTCCTCTGCTGCCAACGGCTGTTCGAGCAGCAGCAGGTCGAACGGGTCCAGGTTGGCCAGCCGTCGGGTGTCGGCCAGCGTGTAGGCGGCGTTCGCGTCGACCTGTAGCGCCAGTTCGGAACCGAACCGCTCCCGCACCGCCCGCACCGGCTCGATGTCCCAGCCCGGTTCGATCTTCAGCTTGATCCGGCGGTATCCGGCGTCCAGGTAACCCCCGACCGCGTCCAACAGCGCCGGTACCGAGTCGTGGATCCCGACCGACACCCCGCAGTCGACCGAGTCCCGCACGGCGCCGAGGTGGTCGGCCAGCGGCATGCCGGCCGCCCGTAGCCGGGCGTCGAGCACCGCGGTCTCCACCGCGGCCTTGGCCATCCGGTGCTCGACCACCGGCGCGAAGATCTCGGCCACCCGGGCGGGGCGCAGGTCTGCGACCGCGAACAGTCTGGGTAGCAGGTGCTCGACCATCACCCGGTGCGCGGCCTGGGTGTACTCGGCCGAGTACAGCGGCGCCTCCATGGCCACGCATTCGCCCCAGCCGTCCGCCTCGGGGGTACACACTCGCACCAACAGCACGTCCCGTGCGTCCTGGGTGCCGAACGAGGTCCGGAACGGTACGACCAGCGGTATCCGCAGCCGCACCAGTTCCACCGCGTCCACTCTCACCGCGCCTCCTCCACACAGCCTCGGTCGGCCTCTCGGTCGGGCTCCCGGTCAGCCAACACATACCAACCGTCCCGGGTGACCGCGGCCAGCCGGAGCCCGTCGGCCAGGGCCGAGCCGAGCACGTCGCGCAACGCCAGCCGCCATCGCAGCAGCAGGTCGGGGCCCTGGCCACGCAGTTCGGTCAGGTCGGCCGGTACCCGCACCAGTCGACAGCGTGCGTCCGGCCCGGGACGGGTGGCGTGCGGGTGGCCGTCCGGGTCTGGTTCCAGTACCACCAGGCCGCCACCGGCCCGCAGGTCCGCGAACGTCGGCGGGTGTACCCGGCCGGTCGCGGCGGCGCGCACCCGAGGTGAGTCCAGCCGCCAGGTGGCCACGCAGCGGTCGGTGGGCAGGCCGGCGTTGAGATCGTCGATCATCGGCCCGTAGAAGTCCTCGTGGTACTCGGTGACCTCGGCACCGAGCCTGGTCAGGTTGAGCCAGGTGTTGCGGCGCACCAACGGATCGAACGTCCAGGTCATCTCGGTGATACCGCGGACCAGGCACCATTCCCGTTGGTGCCATTTGAGCCGAGTGCCCACCGACCTGCCCTGCGCTCGGGGCAGCACCCCGACGATGTGCGAGTGCACCCGCATCGGTTCGGACCGGCGGCCGGTCTCGGCCCCCGACGATGGTCCGGGTGCCCCGACGAAGCCGATCGCGCCGCCAACCAACTCACCGGCGTGGAACCCCCCGAGCACCATGCCCCCGGCGTGCGCCAGCGCACGCAGCACCTCCACCCCCATCGGCGCGGAACCGTCCGGCCGCGGCCACACCAGTGCCAGCACGTCCAGCAGTGCCTGTAGGTCGGCATGCTCGGACAGGTCTCGGATGATCAGGTCGCCACCGTCGACCCGATCGGGCACGGACGCCTCTGGGTCGGGCACGGACGGATCCGGCACGGATGGGTCGGGCACGGTCCCATTCCAGCACCTCCGACAGACCGGTGCGGCCGGGATCGCTGGACCGCGCCGTTCTACCCGCAGCCGCCCGGTCGCGCAGGGCTCAGTTGGACGCACCAGGCGTGGCGGTGGCGGCAAGAGGTGCCGTGTCCGGGTCGGGACCGTCAACCGTGTCCGGGTGCGGTATCCGGCCCGAAGCCCCGGCCACGCCCACTCCGACCGGCGATCCAGCCGGCGATCCAACGGGCGATCCAACCGGCGTGCCCGCGGCGGCGGCTTCCCAGTCGATGGCGACCATGCGGGTTCGGTTCTCCGGGTCGTAGCCGACGCGCAACGGGGTACCCGGCACGGTGAGCGACAGACACTCCGGCGGCACCCGCTGCGCGGTCAGCGACTGGAACGGCGGCGAACCGTTGTCGGGTATCACGTGCAGCACGAAGATCATGATCGGGTCACCGTTGGGTGCCACGGTCCCCTGCGAGGAGGACTGCACGATCCGCGCCTGGCCCGGCAGTCCGGCGGCGAGCAGCGCGGCCGCCGACAGCGACGCGTCGGTGCGCACCGGGGTGTGCACGCCCAGCCGGTTCTGCGGGTCGCTGAACCCATCCAGGGTGACCGGCTGGTCCCAGTGCACCACCACGTCATCGGGTACCGCCGGGTCCACCGCGCAGCGGAACGCCGCGTTGGTCAACAGCCGGTTGGCCGCGTACAGGCTGACCACGTCGTAGCAGGTGACCTCACGTGGCGACCGTCCAGGTACCGAGATCCGTAGCCTGGCGCGCAACATGGGCTCGTCGTGAGCGGTGGCACCGACATTCTCGTACGACAGCACGGTGGCCACCCCGGCCATCGCCCCGCCGGGAAAACGCGCGACCGGGACATTGTCCAGCCGGCCCATCAGTCGGACCGCGCCGTAGGCGCAGCCGGCGGCGACCAGAAATCCCCCGATGATCCCGACGCCGCCGATCGCGATTCCGACGCCGAGACTGATCGTCCCCACCAGGGCGACCACAAGAACTGGAACGGTTAACATCGAGCCTCCTGCCGCAGCCTGGAGGATCGGGCGGTCTTCCATGCGATGGCCTGGAACAGCCCCACAGATTACCGTCCGTCGTACAATTGAGCAACGTGCTATTACTCAACGCATTGCATTAGTCACGTAGCGTTTATGCGGTTGATTGCCCTGCCGTGACAGTAAAAGTCCGCATACTCACCTCGAACCTGACCAGGCCCGCCCGCCCGGCGCGCTCGCGGCGGCGACGACCAGGCCATGCCGGCACCAACCCGGCGACCCGCGGCGATCACAACGAGACGACGATGACGCACCCAGCCGGCGCTGGCAGCGAATCACGGTCTGGAGCGGGCACGTCGACGACGGGTCGACCGCCGCCCACGTCGCCTCCGGGGGCGGACAGCACAATTCCGACCCCGCACACGCCCGCGCTTCCCGAATTTCCGAGTCGGGAGCTCCTGCCCACAATGGTGTTCGATCTCCACAGCGGTGCTCGGGCAGGTACCTCTGTCGCCGACAGAGGGGACACCCAGATGTGCGCGGAGTCGTCCGCCGCGCGGTGTGACCAGTTCGTCACGCTCTCGCGCCGGGTCGGCAGGGGCAACAACCGGGCGCCGACCGGGCCGAAGGTGGAGAGGACCCGGACCGCTGACCGGCCCGGAGGAGTCACGAACGAGGCTTCCGGACTCGGTGCACCGAGCACCAGGAATCTCGATGGAGGGGTGGGCGAGGGGGGAGTTGAACCCCCACGTCCTTTCGGACACACGGACCTGAACCGTGCGCGTCTGCCATTCCGCCACTCGCCCCAGCAGCCCGACGAGCCTAGCACGGAACCCCGTCGGCGAGGCGAC
>DATCXL010000882.1:0-4992 GCA_036565825.1 Mycobacteriales bacterium | reverse complement strand
TGGACCCGGCTCGTGGACGACGTCCGACCGAAGCCGAGTTGGATCCACCGCATCCGTACCGTGCCCCGTCCCAGCCGGACCAGGTTCCGCACGGCGTGGTAGGCGACCTGTGGATCCTCGGCACAGGCCTGCACGGCCAGGTCCCCGTCGCAGCGGGCCGGGTCCAGTTCGTCGCCGGGAAGTGGGGGCAGCGGGGTCAGGGCTGCCGGTCTGAGGTTGGCCAGGCCGAAGCGTTGGTCGAACAGGGACGGCCCGAAGCCGACGGTCACGGTCAGCCCGGCGGCGGGTAGGCCGACCGCCTCACCGGTGTCGTCCGGCGGCGCCAGCGGGTGGGTGTCACCGCCGACCGGGCGGCCCAGGGTCATCGCGGCGGCCGCGTCGGTCCAGGTCCGCAGCATCGCCGCCAGGTCGGCCCGCCCACCGGTCACGTCGAACGTGGCGAACACGAGCTGGCTCTGGGCCGGGGTGGTGATACCGGCCTGGTGTGGGCCGTGGAACGGCACCGCCCGCTTCGCGTCGAACGACCCGGCCGAGGCCACCGAACCGGCCGAACCGGCACCCACGGTGCTGGCCACGACAGTACCGAGCAGGCCACCAGCGGCCAGCCCGGCGGTTCCGGTGAACACCTGCCGACGGCTGACCCGGAGCGACCGGGGCCGTTCCACTAGCGGCCCTCGACGATCTTGGCGGCCACCTGCGACAGCGGTTCGGCCAGCGCGTCGACCTGGGTGGCCAGTTCCTTCACCTGCGCGGGGGTCAGCTCGGTGTAGAGGCGGTAGCCGTCGCCATCGCGGTATGCCTCCAGCGACGTGCGCACCTCGGCGAACCGGTCAGTGATCGTCGAGGCCAGCGCCGGGTCATGCTCCTTCAGCTCCGGTTCCAGCAGGGTGAACGCCTTCTCCGCCCCGTCGAGGTTGGCGGCGAAGTCGACCAGGTCGGTGTGTGAGTAACGCTCCTCCTCGCCGGTAACCTTCGAGTTGGCCACCTCGTCGAGCAGCTCACTGGCCCCGTTGGCCAACTGTGCGGGCTGGTAGTCGATGGTCTCCACCGCGACCGCGAGCTTGTCCACGTCCAACTTGAGCCGGTCGGCGACCGGAGCCATGCCGGCGGTGCTACCGCGCTCCCACAGGGCCTGTTCGATCCGGTGGAAACCAGTCCACCGACTGGGATCGTCGACGTCGTTGATCCGCGCGTCGATGGCCGGGTCAAGGTCGCCGAAGGTCTCCGCGACCGGTTCGATGCGCTCGTAGAACACCCGGGTGGGGGCGTAGAGCTGCTTGGCCCGGGCCACGTCACCAGCCCGCACCGCGTCGGTGAACTCCTTGGTGGCCGCGACCAGTTGCTCCACCTGGTCCTCCACGTAGTCGCGGTACTGCTCCAGGGCCTGGGTCAACTCCTGGCTGGTCGCCGGGGTACCGGTCGACCCACCGGCGCTGGACCCGGTCACGGTGAAGTCGGTGCGCTCCTGCTTGGCACCCGGGCAGACCAGCGTGTACGAGCCGGCGGCCAGGTCGAGGGTGAACGACCCGGACAGCCCCGGGGTGAGGTTCTCCTTCTCGCCCAACACTCGGTCGCCACTGAGCAGTTCCAGCTCGCTGACGGCGCTGGCGTCCTGGTTGGTGACCTTGAAGGTGGTGGCTCCGGCCGGGGTGGAGCCAGGGTTGGCGGCACAGTCGTCCGGGGTGAGTGTCACCGCCACCGTGTTGGCCGGTTGCGACCGGTCACCCTGGTCGTCACCGCCCGTCCCGCACCCGGCGAGGGCGAGGGCGAGTGCGGGCACGGTCAGCAGGAGCAGTGCGTTGGACACGCGGGCGGGCAGGGGCAGTGGCGACCTGGCCACGGAAACCTCCGGGGACGTGGGAGTGGGTTCTGTTGGTCAGGAGCCCGTGGTGGGGAGCGGGACGCTGTGCGGCCGCCGGGAGGGGCGCGCCGGCCAGGTCAGGCAGCCGGTCATGATGATCGCGTAGACGAGCCAGCCGGCGACCTCGATGACGGTCGGCTGTGCCCGCCAGCCAAGTACGCCGGTCACCAGCGAGGCCTGGATGGAACCGGGTCGCACCAGCCACGACAGGTCAAGCGCGGTCGCCTGTCCGACGGTGAGCCAGCCGGCCTCGAAGGCGGTGTGCAGCGAGGACATGACCAGTCCCGCCGCGACGAGCACGAGCACCAGGCCGGTGACCCGGAAGAAGCGGGACAGGTTCAGCCTGACCCCGCCTCGATAGATGCCGTACCCGATCGTGACCGACACGACCAGACCGAGCAGGGCACCGATTCCCGCCGAGAGCGGGGCGGTGCTGGACTGGAACGCGGCCAACAGGAACACAGAGGTCTCGAAACCCTCCCGCAGCACCGCCAGGAAGGCCATGGCCACCAGCGCCGCGGCCGAACCGCGGGCCAGTGCCGACTCGACCGCGCCCTCCAGGGCGTGCTTGAGGCCCCGTGAGTTCCGTCGCATCCAGATCACCATGTAGGTGACCATCCCGACCGCGACCGCGCCGACCACGGTCTCCAGTCCCTCCTGGGCGACGTGTGGCAGGTTGGCGGCGAGCACGTTCAGGCCCACCCCCACCGCGATACACAACGCCACCGCGGCGGTGACGCCGAGCCACATCGCGCGAAGTGCGTGGTGCTGGCCTCGACGGGCCAGGAACGCCGCGACGATCCCCACAATCAGGGCCGCCTCGAGACCCTCTCGCAGGCCGATGACAAAGGTCGCGAGCACTACACCTCCTGAGGGATTGGAGAGGCTTACCTAAGTTAGGCAAGCCTAAATATTCCTCCTCAGGCCGCATCACGTCAATCCACTGTGGTGCTCGTCACGCAAGGCCGTCCGTCTCGTTATAGGGCATTCGGGTGATTTGCGCGTTCTTTACTATAAGTTGAGATCTTCGGGGGAGACGTATGCCTAAATATCGTGACACTTTTCGGCCACCGCTTCCCACCACCCCTCTTTTGGAGGCAGCATGCGAAGAGCATCGCTGTTGCACGCCGCCGTGGCCCTCACCGGGGCCGTCGCGCTGGCATGGACGCCGGCGGCCGCCCAGGCGACCCCCACGGCCAGTCCGGCAACCGGGCACGCCTTCACGAACGCCTGTGCCACGGCGATAACCCCGGGCACCGCGGCCTGCCACGCGAAGGTACGGACCGACGTGGTCCAACCCAACTCGCTCGCGCCCAACGCGGTGCCGTCCGGCTATGGTCCGGCCGACCTGCAGGACGCCTACAACCTGCCCTCGGCGACCGCCGGTTCCGGCCAGACCGTGGCCATCGTGGACGCCTTCGACAACCCCAACGCCGAGTCGGACCTGGCCACGTACCGGTCCACCTTCGGCCTGTCGCCGTGCACCACGGCCAACGGATGCTTCCGCAAGGTGAACCAGGACGGCAACGCCAGCCCGCTGCCCGCCACCGACGTGGGCTGGGGCGAGGAGATCGCGCTGGACCTTGACATGGTCTCGGCGATCTGCCCGAACTGCAACATCCTGCTGGTCGAGGCGAACGACAACTCGTTCGCCAACCTGGGCGCCTCGGTGAACCGGGCCGTAACGATGGGCGCGAAGTACGTGTCCAACTCCTACGGTGGCGGTGAGGGCGCAGGCGAGGACACCATCGACGCCCAGTTCTACAACCACCCCGGTGTCGTGGTGACTGCCAGTTCTGGTGATGCCGGCTTCGGCGTGGAGATCCCGGCGGCGTTCGGACACGTGGTCGCGGTCGGCGGCACCTCGCTGGTCCGCAACACCAGCGCCCGCGGCTGGGGCGAGACGGTGTGGAGCGGTGCTGGTAGCGGCTGCTCGCGGTTCATCGTCAAGCCGTCCTGGCAGACTGACTCCGGCTGTGGGGCCCGTACCGTCGCCGACGTGGCCGCGGTGGCAGACCCGAACACGGGCGTCGCTGTGGTGGACACCTTCGGTACCGGCACGACCTTCCTGGTGTTCGGTGGTACCAGCGTGTCCGCGCCGATCATCGCCAGTGTCTACGCGCTGGCCGGCGCCCCGGCCGCGGGTAGCAGCCCGTCGTCGTTCCCGTACGCCCACACCAGCAGCCTGTTCGACGTGACCAGCGGCAGCAACGGCCACTGCAAGCGCGGCGTGACCTACCTGTGCACCGGCGGCACCGGCTACGACGGACCGACCGGCCTGGGTACCCCCAACGGCACCGGCGCGTTCCACGCCTGACCGCCGTTGAGCAGGATCCGCCTCACCCGAAACACCCGGGCGGGGCGCCCATCAGGCGCCCCGCCCGTCACATCCGGGCAGTGCCGCGTCAGGCAACGTTTGCGCGCTTGACCACCTCATGCGGCATTCGATCCTGCGCGTGCCGGTTGCGCGAAGCGATGTGGCGCCGGATCAAGAAGGCCTGCAGTTACCGCCGCGCGCACCAACGGCACCTGACAGGGGAAAGTCCCCCGAAACGCACCTACGGGTGGCGGCTGCCACGGGCATCGCTGCCGAACCCATGGCCGCACCGCCTGGCACGACTGGCAGTTCGAGCTGTCCCCACCCAGCAAGCGCCTCCTTCGCCCCGCGAATGCGTGGGCAACGAGTGGAGCCACTCGCCCCTGTCGAACACGCCTCGTTCCCGGTTCACTGGGACGAGTCGAAACAGGTGAGAACTCGTCTCACGGTGTCCGCGAGGGCTCCGGTCAGGTGTTCGGCGCCTTCAGCGCCTCTCACAAGCTCAATCGGCTCGGGAGCGAAAGCGAGCTTTCGCTCCTCTCGCCTCAATCGCCTGTGCCGACGTAGGCCGCGAGGTGCTCACCGGTGAGGGTGGAGCGGGCGGCGACGAGGTCGGCGGGTGTGCCCTCGAAGACGATCCGGCCGCCGTCGTGGCCGGCGCCGGGGCCGAGGTCGATGATCCAGTCGGCGTGCGCCATGACCGCCTGGTGGTGCCCGATGACGATGACCGACTTGCCCGAGTCGACGAGGCGGTCGAGCAGGCCGAGCAGTTGCTCGACGTCCGCGAGGTGGAGGCCGGTGGTCGGCTCGTCGA
>DATCXL010000874.1:0-2716 GCA_036565825.1 Mycobacteriales bacterium | reverse complement strand
CCGGCCAGCCGCGGACCGGCCACGCCGCCGCCCATTCCGGCCTGCGCGACGGGCACGTCCATCCGGAGCCGGTCCAGAAGGTCCACGTGTCCTCCAGTGCCAGTGTCGTGCGGCCGACACCGAACCTATCGCCCGGTAACAGGAAGGGCGACGGTCGTGGCCCCGCCTGTGTCAGCGGCGTTGGTGTGGTGCCCGGCCGCGCATCACGGCCAGGAGCCCCGCGAGAGACACCGACGCCCAGACCGTTTCCAGGAGCAGGAAACCCCACTGGGCGGTCAGGCCGGCGTTGAACGCCAGGACGACCGAACCGACCAGGTTGAGTACCAGGTAGATCCGGGACCGGGTGTGCAGCCACCCCCGTTGGGCGAACCCGAACGGGATCAGGATCAGTATCGATCCGACGATCTGCACGGCCTGTCCCATGACGACATCCTCCGACAGGCGTCGTCCTGTCACGACCGGGTACGGCGCGTCTCGTCCGGGGCGAACCGCAAACCGACCCGCCGGTCCCGATCCTCCCACGCCGGCCAGTCGTACGGTCGAGACGCTGATTGCGTTCACAGCCTTCGCGACCGCATCGGTACGACAGCGCCCAGGCCACCGGCCATGGCGAGAACCGGAACGCGAAGAAACACCTCGACCGGTCGATGGTGCACGGCCACCCGCGCTCCAGTCAGCGGTCGGCCGTACTTGTTGCCCTACCTACGCCTTGTCCTACCTACGCCTTGCCCTACCTACGCCACAGAGCCTGCCGCGGTCACTTCCACAGGTCGGCACCATCCCGTCCAGATGGATCCGTCGTCAGGAAGTCCTCGCTCAGTCCGTCGACCACGCGGCCGGTCTGGTGACAGTCCTCGTCGACCTCCAGCAGCAGCCAACCGGGGCAATCCCCTGGCGCCTCGCCATCGCGGCCCTCATCGATCACCGTCAGTACCGCCAACACCGCCTCGTACGCTGCGGCGCGGGCCAGTCGGACCAGGTCCTCCCGCGCGGCACCGTCCCGTAGCAGCCGCCTTCCCGCCGCGATGTGCTCGATCGCATCTGGGCGCGACCAGCCGTCGACCGCCTGCCGCCACAGCGAGCGGAGCACAAGGAAGCGGGCCAACTGTGGGATGTCCTCACCGACCTCCGACCGTGCCCACTCCGCAGGGTCCTCGGCCCCCAACTCGTCGAATTGGGCACACAGCCGCGCCACAGCCGCGCGTTGGGTCTCTTCCAACCTTGTCCTCAACTCATCCCACGGCCGCCGAAGTCGCTGCAACAGCACACTGAACCAGGCTTGGCATGATGATCAACACCGGAAATCATGGTAATTCAAAGGCAAGGGCCTTCGGAAGGTGACAACCAGTCTCGACTGCCGCGTCCTGTACGGTATGCGACGCGACGGCTTCAAGTGACGTATCTGGCCGATCCGGTGACGGCGGTCGAGGCTCGGGTTGGCACGCTGAAGAGCTGAACGCGGCGCGAGAGTGGGCCAGTGCGGCCGGTGCGGACAGCACCAGAGGCGGTTCCACTTCGATCGAGTGGTCCGCTGTCGGTGGTGCCGAACCGCGAAATCATGGTCGTACACGAGTAGGGGCACCGGTTCTCGACGCAGATACTGAAGCGCATGAACCCCCGCCGAGGTGCCGAGGTGCCGTGTGTGCCAGACAACGCAGGCAGAGTTGTGGAGGTCCAACCGTAGCGGTGATCGGGGCAAATGGTTCTGGCGTTCCCGACCGGCACCAGTGGAAACGCAGCGCACAGCACATTCCTGCGGTCGGGCGCGTTGACGGGTGCGAGGCCAGCTCGGCTTGACGGGCTGGTGCCCGGTCAGTTCTGGGGCCGCCAGGTGTACCGGACATCCGGCTCGCGCTCTTCGTTACCGCTTCCGTCGGTCCGCTCGGCCTCGACGAAGCCGTGGTGTTCATAGAACCGTCGCGCCCTGTCGTTGACCTGGAACGTCCACAGGGCGAGCCCGGCGGGATGACGTTCCTTCGCCAGTTCGACGAGACGGCCGCCGATGCGACGGCCCCACCAGGACGGATCGACGTAGAGCTGTTCCAACTCGGGGCCGTCGAGCACCATCATCCCGACGACCCCGTCGTCCACGGTTGCCACCCAGGTCCCGCCGGCCGGTACGACCGTATCCCGGAACCAGGTCCGGACCTGCTCGTCCGGATGGGCTCGACGCACATCCGGAAGCGCCGCCGCGAACGAGCGCAGCCACACATCGGCCACCGCGGAAGCGTCGCAGTCAACCCCGCGACGGATGACAACGGGTTCTATGTCCACAATGGAGCATTGTGGCAGACCCACGTCACCATCGCATCCCGGTTCTCTCCCAGTCGACGCCGTCCGGCCCCGTGCATCGGGTGGGTCGCCCCGACACGGTCGGCTTCGACGCGACAGTTCGGCGCGAAGCATGATGGCGTTCGCGGACGGTGGTCACTGGCGGGACCCGCCCCCGACGCCCGACCCCGCGGAGGCGGGGATCTTCGCACGACGCTGATCCTCGCGAGACCGAAGAGGCAACATACGGCCTGGTCGCTACAGAGGCCCCGGACACCTCCCTAATCCTGCCCTGCGTCACGGATTTCAGCACCTTAGGATATCGAATGAAAAACCTAATAGCTCCCTGTATCGTTCACTGTGTCCCGCTCTCTATACATTGACAGGGAGGCGCCGGCGGATACGAGTCGGTGCCGCGTGGGTGTGAGGCGGGTCTACAGCGGCT
>DATCXL010000868.1:0-4795 GCA_036565825.1 Mycobacteriales bacterium | reverse complement strand
GGCCGGGGACCACTCGGCCATGCTGCGGATCAGCGCCAACGGGCAGGAGATCGCGCACAGCGTTCTCTACGTGTTCGTCGGCTGACCTTCCTTGTGAGGTAGGGGTGTCTCCGGCGGCTGAACAGGCCACCGGAGACGCCCCTCGCCTGTCCGGCTGAGCCGTCGCGCTCAGAGCGGCCGAGGCGCCGGCTCGGCGACGGATCGAGGATGCGCGCGGTCAATCCTGAGCGGCCACGGCAGGTGGGCAGGAAGGCTGTACAACATGAGTGAGCGCCACCCGTGCCCGACTACATCTGTCCCGTGTGTTTCTGGGAGGACGACCCGATCCGGCTGTAGGCGGATACAGATTTCACTGCTGCCACGACCGTCCCTCCGAACCTGATCAGCGCCGACCAGATGTGACCTGGACTGAACGAACCGTGCGCCGACGGCATCTGAGTCGGAACATGGGGGTCCTTGGCCGCCGTGACGTACGAGCACAGATGGGCTGCGCAGAGTACGACTTGCTCCATCGTTCAATTCGGCTCTGCCCACTCGCCGTCGCCACCATCGTTGGCACCGGTGTGAAAGCACCCCATCCGCCTTCTGGTTGATCCGACCCTGGGCCTACCGGGCTAGCACCAGCGCGCGTACAGGCAAGAAAGTTCGCCCAGAAGGGGTGCGTTCTCCGCTGGGACTACCCATCAAGACGACGATACGGCAGGATCCTGTCGGTTCACCATCGTACGTGGCTGGATGGGGAGAGTTGGTGTTAATACCTGCATTAGACCCGGAGACCGGTCATCTTCCCCCGGGAAGGTATCGGACGACGATGGACGAGATCCAAACCCGGTTCGTCGATGACTACCCCACCTCGGTCACCCGCGTCGCGATCTGGGACGGCTTCCGGGGGTACCTGCAAGCCTGGTTGTCCGCCGAGAAGCGATTATCGCCCGTGATCGGCGATGGCGGGATCATTCGCTTCGTGTGGTTTGGTGGTAGTTTCATCTCGGGTAAGTTGGACCCAGGGAACATTGATATGACGGTGTTCTACGAATACGATCTCTTTGCGCAATGCTCCGGGCAGGAAGGCATTGGCGTACTGCGAAAACTGTTCAAACGTGACAGTATGCTCAGGAGATACAGAGTTAGTCCAATTTGCGTTCCATCAACCTATGTACGTAGCCCTTTCCAGATTGGAGAGGCCAACACTGCCGGGCACAACTACTTCCTGCACAGGGGAGCATGGGACGATTGGTGGCAGCGTGTTCGGCCGACAGGTGAGCCTAAAGGCGAACCGACGCCGGAGTCGTCGCCGAGTCGACGTGGGTACGTGGAGGTGGAGTTATGAGCCGGGACGACCTGCGCCGCTTTGTTGCCTCCGCGCCTGCTGAGGCGCTGGACGAGTTCTGGGCGGAGGTCGACGCCGACCCGGTTGGGGATAACTTCGACCTGATCCAGATGGCGCAGACCAGCCTGTACGAGGCCATGGTTGCATACGGCGGCGGCGGGTTACCCAGGGCTTTATCGCTTCGATTCAGCGGCCCGGCCGTGGAAGGCCGGATGCCGCAGGAAGCGGTCGCCGATCTCCTCGACGCGTTCCACCACGAGGTGCGGGGCGCTGCCGCGCCCAAGACACTACCTCAGCGGCTCCAACTTGACTTGGTGGGGTTCAGCCAGGGCAGCGCGGTGCTGCAACTGGCTCCGCGTCCGATACCGGAACCGAGTCCGGCCGAAACGGGTGTTGCGCCACCTGTTGACGTTCTCGATACGGCGCTGCGGATAATCGTGTCATTGCATACCACGGCCGAACTGCAGCAAGATCTTCGACAGTTCTCTGAATACGTCGATCTCATCAAGGCGTTCGCGCGACTTTCAGACGCTCTCGACAAGCATGGTCTGAACTTCGACATGACGTGGTCCGCGCGTACTGGTGAGCGCCGTACAGCGTCGTTGACGCGTCGCGGTCGTGAACACGTGCGATCCTACCTTGCTCGTGAAGAAGTGTCCGAGGTGAAGGAGGTGATCGGCCGGGTTACGGCGATGGACCTCAGTGGAAAGTTCTCGATCAAGACCGCCGGGCGTAAAAGTCGACGATACGACATACAGGTTGATGGCGAGCGGGAACTGTTGGGTTTGCATCTGAATCTGGGGCGGACGATCGCTGTTCGGATTCATAGTAAACAGTTCGTCACCAGGCTTGGTCCGGTCGGCACCCCGACACACCAGCTGATCACGATCCTACCTGATGACCATCTGACATAGCCTGGACAGTCCCGCAGCGGAGCTGAACGCGGTAACCCGCCCAGGCGCTTGACTCCTGTGCGTATAGAGAAATCACGCCAGATGTGGTTATGTCTTACCTTGTGACGAGGCGTGGTGGGGATGGACGAGCGGTTCGCTGACCTATCGCACCACAACACTGGCGTGGACCTAGCCGCCTTCACAGGTGCCGGGCACACCCGGGTGGCCATGGCCACCCGCCTTGCGAACACGGGTGACCGACCGGTGGTTTCCTGTTGCCTGGCGGGGGTAACGCCTCACACGCCCGGGACGGCGGCGGCGTGGTCACGCCGTGTGCGGGCTCGCGGGAACGAGGAGGCCAACCGGATGCCAGGTATGCCACAGACCGGCCCGCACGCAGGGTCACGTCGGGGCCAACCGCGCGGGGGTGAGTAGGTCATGAAAAGCATGACTCTTGGCGCCAAGAATCTCGGCACACCGGACGAGATCCGTCGGTTCGGTCACGGCGAGATGGCCGTGGTCAACGTCAGCGGTATGGCGGTCGGACGGGCGGTGTTCGAACCCGGTTTCCGGTGGTCCGTCGACGTGCGGCCGATCGCCAACACCGCGTCGTGCCAGGCACACCACGCCGGCTACGTCATCTCCGGCCAACTCGGCGTCCGGATGGACGACGGTACCGAGACCATCCTCGGCCCCGGTACCGTCTTCTCCGTCGCCCCGGGCCACGATGCCTGGGTGGTCGGGGACGAACCGTGCGTGACGATCGACTGGGCCAGCGGCGCCGAATACGCCGTTCCCATGGACTGACACCCCACCCGTAGGTGTCTCACAGTGGGACGACGTCGGCGACGACGCACGCGATGTTGTCCGGGCCGCCGCGCTGGTTGGCCAGTTCGACCAGCCGTCGAACCAGTTGTTCGGGTTCGGCGATCGCGCGCAGCGCGTGCTGTACCGTCTCCGTCTCCACCACAGTGGACAGACCGTCGGAGCAGAGCAGGTAACGGTCACCCACCTCGGCGTCGTGCAGGGACAGGTCCGGCGTGGGCACGTTCCGGCCGTCGAGGGCCCGCAGCAGCAGCGACCGTCTGGGATGCGAGGCGGCCTCGTCGGCCGTGATTCGGCCCTCGTCAACCAGTGACTGCACAAAGGTGTGGTCGTGGGTGATCTGGAACAGTTCGCCGTCGCGCAGCAGGTAGGCTCGCGTGTCACCGATGTGGACCAGTGCCAGTTGGGAACCGGACCACAGCATCGCAGTGAGCGTGGTACCTATCCCGTCCAGGGACGGATCTGATTCGACGATGTTGTGCAGGGCCTCGTTGGCGTGGTGCACGGCATCCTCAAGAGCGTTGAGGAGGTCACCCGCCGAGGCGTCGGCGTCCAGCGGCCTGATCGCCTCGATCACCGCCGCACTGGCCAGTTCGCCGCCGGGATGAGCGCCCAACCCGTCGGCCACGGCGAGCAGTCGCGCACCGGCGTACACCGCGTCCTGGTTGCTCTCACGGACCAGGCCGGTGTCGGATCGAGCGGCGTAGCGGAATCCAAGCGCCTTGTGGGTACCGGGCACGGCGGTGTCCTTTCCAGACAGATAGCCGATGAGGAAGGTGGCCAGATCCCGCCGGGTCGCGGTCTCGGCCTCGACCCGGGCCCAGTACGCGGTGACCTCCTCGGCAGCCGCGGCCGGGCCCAGTTCGCAGACGAGCCGGATGCGGGCCAGCGGCATGCCAATCCGGCGTAACCACGCCACCAGCCGGGCCCGCTCAAGTTGCGTCGGGTCGTAGAACCGGTAGCCAGACGCCGGGTCGACGTGCACCGGTAACAACAGGCCAAGTTGGTCGTAGAGACGCAGTGCCTTCGGCGACAGGCGTGCCGCCCGCGCGAAGGCCCCGATCGTCAACCACTCCATGCCCGCCCTCCTCGTGTCGGGCAGGTCGCCCAACTCCTTCGGATCCTGAGGCCTGCCCCAGGGACAAGGTCAATCCTTTCCGCTGCCTGCCTCAGCTCATGCCCCTCGGTTGGACAACCGGTTGCCGGGCATTCCCCGGTGCCCGACGCTGCGCGGTCGGGTGAGAGGGAGCGACTGACCAGACGGACCGGACGGACCAGGCTGACCAGGCTGACCAGACGAGGAGACACCCGTGCCGGCGAGTAGCGCGACACCGCCGAAACCCCCGACACAACCGTGCCGTACGGGCAGGCGGTGCCACACGATGGGGAGGACCGTCGGGCACGGGACATCAACCGGGCGAACTGGGACGCCCGTGCGGCCGTTCACGGTCAGGACCGGTACTACTCGTTGGTGAGCATCCGTTTCACGTCCTCGATCCGTGCGCGGCCGAGTTGTTTCGGGCGGTGGCCGAGGATCGGACGGCACCGTTTGTCGTTGATCACCCTGAGCTGGTGTGGGTGAAGCCCTGATCGATGCGGTGTCTGCTCGGACGGAAACTGGCGGGGTGTTCTGCTGCGGTACGCGGTGTTCCGGGCTAGCCTGTCCTTCCGGATCGTGAAATAAAAAGCCCGCCAGACAGAAAGCCTGGGCCGGCCCGCCAGATTTGCCAGCGGTCGCCGGATGGGG
>DATCXL010000862.1:0-4020 GCA_036565825.1 Mycobacteriales bacterium | reverse complement strand
TCGGCCATTCCGCCCGCAGGAACGCGAAGTTGCTGGTCACCGGCAGTCCACCCCCACAACGTCGCCCCCACGGCAGCCCTACAGTCTGCCGCTGAACGCCCTGTCCTGCAACGAGGTAAACAGCCCGTCCAACTCGGCCAGGTGCGCCCGCTGACTCGCCTTCACCCGCTCCACAGCCTCCACCCGCCGCGCAAACTCCTGTTGGAGTGCTAGGGGCGGGAGTGGAACCTTGAGGCTTCGCAAGGTCGCCAGATTGATGTTCTTTTGTGCCACTTCCGGGGCGCTCTCTTCGAGAGTCTTCTGGAGAAATGACAGCCAAACGCGAACGAACTCAACAGTAGCCTGATTGTCCGCTCGGAACCCCACGATACTATCCGGGAAACATGCATCGAAAGTCAGAATGCCAGCCCTGGCAATATTGGCAGCAATTGTGATACACAAGGTTCCAGCCGGCCACAATTTGCTCTGACGCAGGCCAGTTTCCGAATAAGTACTAGAAAATTCACGGATATATCCATCGCAGCTTGCAACTTCACCAGTCTGTATCAACGGATACGGCCCACCCAAGAGCTCTGGTGCATTGCGAGGCCGGTGCTTGGAAACACCGCGATCGAGACTCCCAACCAGCCCGAGTGCGCTGGGCGGAAACTCGTACGGATTCAAAACTGGATCACCGAACATGTCGAGGAAGATGGACTGGGTGAGTTCATCGAGTCGGGCGAGTGCCTCCCGCCGCTTCGCCCGCAACGCCTCCGCCCGATCCAACACCTCCGCGATCCTCCGCTGCTCTGATAGTGGAGGAAGCGGAAGTTCAAGCTTCAGGCATCTACCGAAGTCAAGGTTAGATATATTTGTCGTCTGTCGACCAAAGCTGCGGACGGTGGCCTGGATCCGGTTCGAGGAGAACCACCGAAACAGGAATCGCGGAAGGACCAGTTGACTATCTGCTCTCAAGGCTGAGATAAATCCACCAAATGTTGTACGTTGATAAAGCTCAGGCACCCAGCAGCATTTTCCGACGAGATTCCAACTGTTGGCACTAGAGACCAGAATATCTCCATGCTCAAGGAACTGGTCAGAACGTTTCACATGCGACTGGTCAACGGCCCAGACGTCCGAAGTCTCCAGGCTCTTTTGAACATTTTTCGTCCGTAGGCATGCCACGGAACCATCAGTACCGACGGGTACAACGTCCTCAGGCTTGAAGGTAATCCCACGTATGAAACTCGCGACATCGCCAAGCTTGACGGTTGCCAAACCGCTCATCCCAGCATCCCCCGCAGCTCAGCCAGACCGTCGTGGATTTCTTTTTCGAGGCGGTCGAGGTCGTCGATGATCTCGGTGGGCGGGCGGTGTTCGACCTCCTCGTACTCGATCTCCTTGTAGCGGTTGAGGCTGAGGTCGTAGTTCTGGGCGACGATGTCGGCCCTGGGCACACAGAAGCTCTGCGCGGTGCGGGGACGGTCGCGTTCGGTGGTGGTGCGCCGCTTCCAGCGGGCCACCACGTCGGGCAGGTTGTTCTTCGCGTGGTCGGCGTCGGTCAGCGGTGTGGCCGGGTTCGGCCCGAGTTTGTCCTCGGCGAGCAGCGGTGTGCGTTTGTCATCCAGGCTCCAACCGTCCGCGGTCACGTCGTAGAACCAGACGTGGTCGGTGCCACCCGAGTCGGTCCGGGTGAACAGCAGGATCGCGGTGGACACCCCCGCATACGGTTTGAACACCCCGCCGGGCAGTTTCACCACCGCGTGGAGTTGGTGTTCGTCCACCAGCAGCCTGCGTAGTTCCCGGTGCGCCTTGCTCGACCCGAACAGCACCCCGTCCGGCACGATGACCGCCGCCTGCCCACCCGGCCGAAGCAGCCGCAGGAACAGGGCCAGGAACAGCAGTTCGGTCTTCCTGGTGCGGGCGACCCGGAGCAGGTTCGCGGCCGTGTGCTCGTAGTCCAGGCTGCCGGCGAACGGCGGGTTCGCCAGGATCAGGCTGTACCGTTCGGCGTCGTCGGCCGCGTCCTCGGCCAGCGAGTCTCGGTAGGCCACATCCGGCTGTTCCACCCCGTGCAGCAGCATGTTCATGCTGCCGATCCGCAGCATGGTGTGGTCGAAGTCGTACCCGTGGAACATGCCGTGGTGGAAGTGCTCCCGCTCCTGCGCGTCGAACATCATCGCCGGGTGCCGTTCGCGCAGGTACTCCCCGGCGGCGACCAGGAAGCCGCAGGTGCCGCAGGCCGGGTCGCAGATCACGTCCCCCGGGCTCGGCTCGGTCAGTTCCACCATCAGCCGGATGATGTGCCGGGGAGTGCGGAACTGCCCGTTCTGCCCGGCACTGGCGATCTTGCTCAGCATGTACTCGTACAGGTCGCCGTTGGTGTCCCGGTCGCCCATCGGCACCGCGTCGAGCAGGTCGACCACCTTGGCCAGCAGCGCGGGCGTGGGGATGGTGAACCGGGCGTCGCGCATGTGCTGGGCGTAGGTGGACCCGTCACCGCCCAGGGTGCGCAGGAACGGGAACGCGTGCTCACCCACCACGGTGAACATCTCCGCCGGGGCAAAGTTCTTCAGGCTCGACCAGCGCAGGTCGGCGTAGTCCCGATCTTTCTCGTCGGTGCCCTCGGGGAAGATCCGGCGCCGCATCGGACTGCCGGTCTGCCGGGCCCGGTTCTCCTCCAGCGTGTGCAGGTCATCCAACCGACGGAGGAACAGAAGGTAGGTGATCTGCTCCATCACCTCCAGCGGGTTGGCTATCCCACCGGACCAGAACGCATCCCAGATGCGGTCGATCCTGCTCTTCAGATCCCCGGTGATCACGCGTCGTTCCCGTCCCTCTGCCTGTCGCCCCACCCGCCGGCCCGATCGCCGCCAAGCCTAGATGCTGGTTCCAGGCCCTCACCGAGGCAGAGCCCAGGCTCCCGGAACCTGGCCCACCCCCTCGCACCGCCCACGTGGCGCAGCGATCGGGAGGCCCGTCCTGGTCATCAACCGTGTGGTCACCGAGCCGGCCAGCTCCGCCTCGGAGGCGGATTCCCCTACCTGACCGCTCAGGCATCTGGTGCCGCGATAGCCGTGTCTCGGGCGCTCCGGTTACCGCGGGCCTCCACTGACGAGAGCGACCAGATGGTGAAGGAACTGCTCGCCGTCCGCAGGACAGCCCAGATATGCCGTGGCGTGCGGAGCCAGTGCCGCTGCCATGTCATCTCGCGTCGACAGACCCCTTCGCAGGAAGTCACACACCACATCGGCGAGGTGCTCGCCGTCTGTCCGGACGCCACACAGGTCGGCGACCGTACGCCGAGGCGTGGTCAGCAGGAGTCCGTCGGTCCAGACGACATCGGTGTCCGCAACGGGGGCGCTGTGGATCACGACGTCCTCACGCCGGCTGCGCACCCGGCGTGAGGACGGAACGGTGAACTCGTACCGCCACGGGGAGAGCAGCCCCACCTCGTACACCAGGGTTGCACTGGCATGTGAGACAACCCCGTCGCCTGCTGTCCGCTGGTCCAGGCCCGTTCCTGGTGCGAGTTGCAGCCAGGCCACCCGCAGGTCGAGCAGACGTGGACGCGGCGCACCACCGACCCGATACACACCGTGACCGACGCGTTCGTAACCACCGGCCTGCACCAGGCGGGCCAGGTCACGTCTCGGCACCCCACGCCGCTCCGCCTGCCGGGTGGTGACCAGTCCGTACTGCGCCTCGGCCAGGTCGGTCAGGCGTCCGATCGTAGACACCATCCCCATGGCACGTCTCATATATGAGACAGACGTGCCAGGAGCGCGAACTCATGCACTGTCAGTCCCTCGCCGGTTTACGAAGCAAAATCTGAACCAGGTCATCGGAGCCTGCTGCGCTCGAACGTCGGCGGTCGCACCCATCTGTCCGTGGCTTCCCTGCCCAGGTCTGGTAGACCGGGCTGTCCAGCATGGGGGTGGACCTGCGAATGAGCTCGTCGGAGACCTCCGTGTACTGCGCGACCACGGCGGGATCATCGGTGAGCAGCACATCTTCCAGCGTCCCCGTGGCCAGGTCGTA
>DATCXL010000861.1:0-2693 GCA_036565825.1 Mycobacteriales bacterium | reverse complement strand
CCCCCTCCTCGACCTGTCATGGCAAAGGGCCATTCGGGTTCGGCCTCGGTCGGCATTCCGAAACCTGCCGCGCCCGTCGAGCCCCGAGCTGGACTCGCGTGGGACCCGCAGGCGCTGGCGGCGTGGCCGTGGCTCGCGCCGTTCGCCGAGGTTCCCGAGGACGCGAGTCCGCCGCTGTACATGACCCCGCCGACCGAGGATGTGGTGGGCAGCTACGGCGCCGAGGCGGTCGAGTGGATCGAGGAGACGCAGCGAATCCGGTTGCGGTGGTGGCAGAGACTGGCGATCACACGGCAACTGGAGTACCGCGAGGACGGGTCGTTGGTCTGGCGGTCGGTGGTCGAGTCGTGCCCGCGACGCGCGGGCAAGTCCGTACGCATTCGCGGGTTGGCGCTGTGGCGGATGCAGCACGCCGAGTTGATCGGCGAGGTTCAGACGGTCGTTCACTGCGGCAACGATCTGCCGATCTGCCGCGAGATTCAGCGCGGCGCCTGGCGGTGGGCCGACTCGCAGGGCTGGGAGGTCACGAAGGCGAACGGCAAAGAGGCGATCGAGGCGGTCGACGGCAGCCGCTGGCTGGTCCGGTCGCAGGAAGGCGTGTACGGGTTCGATGCCGGGCTGGCGGTGGTGGATGAGGCGTGGGACGTGAAGCCGGACACCGTGACCGAAGGACTGGAACCGGCGATGCTGGAACGGCTGTGGGCGCAACTCCACCTGACCTCGACGGCACACAGGCGGGCAACCTCGCTCATGCGAACGAAGATCTCCGAGGCGCTGACCTCGGACGACGGCGAGACGTTGCTGATGCTGTGGGGCGCACCGGCTGGCGCCGACCTGGGTAGCGCCGAGGTCTGGCGGGCCGCCTCGCCGCACTGGTCGGAGGACCGGCGTCGGATGATCGCTGCCAAGTACTCGGCAGCGTTGTCGGGCGAGGCCGACCCGCAGGCCGACGACCCCGACCCGATGGCAGGGTTCGCCGCGCAATACCTGAACATGTGGCAGCTCACCGCGTCGGCCGTGCAGCGCGGCGACCAGGTGGTGACCGAGGAAGCCTGGGCCGCGCTGGTCGACGAGCTGCCCGCCGAGGCGCCGTTCGCGGCGGCGGTGGAGTCGTGGTTCCGGGCTGGCGTGTCGGTGGCACTGGCCTGGAAGACTGCCGGGCGGGTGGTGGTCACGGTGGCCGACTACGCCGACCTGCGGGAAGCGGTGGCGGCCCTGCGGGCGTCCGGGTTCCGGCGTACTGCGACGGTCGGCGCGAGCCTGCTTGAGGACCCGGCCATGACCGGGGTCCGCGCCCGCGCCGGGCAGGGCCGGACGGGTGCCGCGGTGGCCGAGCTGGGCCGCCTGGTGGCCGAGGACGTGTTCAGCCATGACGCCGGGGCGCACCTGACCGGGCAGGTACTGGCGTCCCGGACGCTGCCGGGGCCGGACGGTCCGCGGATGGTGTCGACCGGCCGGGCGGATGCCGTCAAGGCGGCGGTCTGGGCGGTCGCGGACTGTCGCCGCAAGACGGTCGGCAAGCCGCGAATTGTCACCCGTAGCCGCTGACGACACGCCCAACGCTCAAGCAACGTTCGTTGCCTTGGGGCTGTGCATGTCACAGTTCCGGGCGTGGGAATCCTTCGCCGCACTCTCGACGCGCTCACGGCCAACCGTGCCCCGGCCGCATTCGATGCGGCGGCCGAGGTGGTCACGTCCTCGCCGCGGTTCGCCACCTCGATTGACTCGGGCGTGCTGTACGGGACGCCGACCCTCGATGACTACATTTTCGGCCGGGCGGCCATCACCCGTGACGAGGCGCTGTCGGTGCCCGCGGTCAAGCGCGCCCGTGACCTGATCTGCGGCGAGATCGGACAGTTTCCGCTGGTGCTGCTCGACCCGTCCGGCAAGCCTCAAGACTGGTCACTGCTCAACCAGCCCGAGGCCGGTGTGGCCCGATCGGTGAGCATCACGCGCACGGTCGAGGACCTGCTGTTGTTCGAGCGGTCCTGGTGGCAGACAACGCACCTGGCCTGGCACGGGCGGGCGTCCGAGGTTATCCGCCTCGACCCGGCCACGATCACGGTTCAACCGTCGTATGTCTACTTCCCTGCGGGCGCTGCGCTGGTGTGGCCGACCATCGACGGCCTGATTCGGTTCGACTCTCCGAACGGCGGCCTGCTGACCGCCTCGACCGCGATCCGTACCTACATCGCGCTGGCCAGGACCGCGGCCCGCTCGGCCACCGGCAAGCCACCGGTTGACTGGTTCACCCCGGCCGAGGGCGCCGACCCGGTCGAGGACACCGAGATTCGACAGATTCTCGATGACTGGTACCTCGCGCGCCAGCTCGGCGATACCGGCTACGTCCCGGCCGCGCTGAAGTACAACCGCGACGGGTTCAACCCTGAACAGCTCCAGCTCTCGCAGGCGCGCGAGTTCGCGGTGACCGAGATTGCCCGGCTGACCGGGATCGACGCCGAGGAACTGAGCGTGTCGACCACCTCGCGTACCTACTTCAACGCGCAGGACCGGCGCCGAGAGCGCGTCGAATCCGTGCTCGGCCCGTACATGACCGCGGTCGAGGGCCGGTTGTCGATGAACGACCTGACCCCGATCGGCTACCGGGTCAAGTTCGACACGTCATCGTTCCTGCGCCTTGACGACCAGGCGGCGGCCTCGACCGACGCAACGCTCATCGGCGCCAAGGTCCT
>DATCXL010000849.1:0-4179 GCA_036565825.1 Mycobacteriales bacterium | reverse complement strand
CCCCCAGCCGTAACCGTCAGCGTGGACAGTCGGCGCAACCCGTCCTCGCGGGCGCCGCTGCTCGGCCGTCGGCCGAACTCTGCTTCTGGCTGGTAATCCGGGTGCTCACTCGGGGGCATGGGATTCACCTCGGTGCCTCGGCGACGTCGGGTCGTTCGTGCCAGCCAGTGTGCGGCACACCGGCCGGCGCACGCGGGGTGCACCGGCCGGTGACCTGGTCGGGTGCCGGGAAGCGCGGTGGCGCTGGCGGAGGACGCCGCCGCCCTTCCGGTGCCAACAGCATGTGTCGGGCACCTGAGAGAATAATGAGCCCAGCCTGTGAAATGGCTGAGAAGTTCTGCCCGTCGGCAGCCGGACACCCCATGCCGAAGCGGTTTCAGAGGGCTCTGGCCATTGTCACGATGTCGCCCGAACATCCCCAGGACAGGCTGACACCCGAGCCACCGTGCCCATAGTTGTGCAACACGTGGTAGTTCCCGGCGGCAACCTGCTCGACCCGGATCTTCGGGCGGGTGGGGCGTAGCCCGACCCGGTGTTCGCGCACCCTGGCGGCGGTCAGCAGCGGTTCCACCTCCGCACACCGGCGCAGGATGGCCGCCGAGATCTTCGGGTCGGGAGTGAGATCGACCCGGCCGGGCTCGGCGCTGCCGCCGAGCACCAGACGGCGACCCTGCGGCAGGATGTAGGTCAGTTCGTCGTCCTCCTCGGTGTGGTCGGCGAAGAACCGGTCGATGCCGGGGTTGTCCACCACCACCAGTTGGCCGCGGACGGATTCCAACTCGGGGTCGGGTACCAGTTCGCGAGCGCCCAGTCCGGCGCAGTTCACCACCACCGGCGCGCACGAGCCAGCCTCGTCGAGCGAGTGCACCCGTACCGGTTCCAGCCTCACCCCGGCTGAGGAAAGCCGTCGGGTGAGAAAGTCCAGATAGACCGGCATGTCGATGACCGGTACGGCGTACCTCCACCCGCTGACGAAACCGTCCGGAAGGTCGGCGGACTCGCACTGCTGGAAACCACTCACCCTGCTCGCCCACGCGGGCGGCTCGGCGGGTGCCCGGCCCGCCTCGACACCGTCGATCATGTGGACGCCGGACCCGGTTTCCGTGGCCAACTCCTCGAAGACCGCGAGCGTCTCGCCGGTCCAACGGTCGGCCTGGTCGTGTGCGGCGAGGAAGGGGCCCCAGATCGCACCCGCGGCGTATGAGGTGGTCCGGGCCGGGGGGTCGCGAGTCCAGATCCGTACCGAGAATCCCGCCTCGACCAGGCATACGGCGGTGGTCAGTCCGGAAACACCCGCACCAATGACAAGAATGTTGCCCTCAGTGCCAGTCATAACCTGACGGTAGCCGTCAATGTATGCTCAGGCGAGAGTAATGAACATGAACCGGATAGATCAATTCCCCGACCGAGGCACAGCGCCGGCCTCCAACAATCCGGACGGTACTCAGGAGTCTCGTTGCACGTCGGCGCCTTTGTGCGCTGGAATTGATCGTCAGAGACCGCCCCCTGTCGGGGCCGTCCGGACCGGGAGGCTGTCGTGTTCGACAGGGAGTTGATGTTCGACGGCCGGCGGCCGCCCGCGCTCGCCGCGGAAAGTGTGGCGGAGGCGTGATGTTGATCCTGGGCGAGGTACACACCGGACTGTTGCAGAATTCGACCGCGGTGTCACCGTTGACCTGCGTGCGGGCACTCTCGCTGTTGGTCGGAGACCGGGTCGCGCGGTGGGAGCGGCCCATCGCACACGCGGCCTCCCCGCGGCTACTCACCGGTCTCGACTGTCGGATGCCGAGCCGATCCGGAGCGCGGAGCCGGGCGGTCGGTACAGCCGCGTCCCGGGCCATGATCACCGGTGGCCATGTGCTACAGGGTTCGACCTACCTGCGGGTGGTCGCCGGTACAACCTCTCGTCGTCTGCCGTGGTCGTACTACCTGTCCCGACCAGGAACGGTCGAGACGATCGGTCGGCTCGACCAGCACGATCTGGCGCACGGTTTCGTCGCCACCGAAGGTTCCGCCGCCGCGCTGGACCTCGGTGCGATCAGCGGACGGGTGATGGATTCGGTGCAGGGCTCGGCCGGGCTGGACCGTCGACCGCCAATTCGGATGACACGAACCTGGTTGCGCTGGGTGGCTACGTCGACCGACCCCGACAGCGAACCGGAGTCCTCGGTGCGGTTCACCATCGACAACGACAGGATCCGTACCGTCTGGCTGCGTGCCCACCCCGAACCGACCGGGCCGACGACACCGAACGGTCCCGCGGGGTTGACTGGGTTGCCGAGGGCGTCGAGTTCGCCGAGCCTGGCGAGTCCGCCAGGTTGGCCGAGGTTGGCCGAGGTGGCCGAGGATCTGGCGCTGCACGACTGGCTACTCACCACCCTGCTCAGGGTCATCGAACGGAGCCAGATCGGCGCCGGATCCGGGTCGCGCAGCGTCGAGCGACTCCGCCCGGCAATCGACCACCTGTTGCACCTGTGGATGCCGGCGGCGCGACTCGACCAGCCTCTCGCAGCGCTGTGGGAGAGCCTGGAACAGCGCCCGGGGTTCAGCCGGCAGTGGAATGCCTCGGTTGCCCGGATCCGGGACCACGTCGCGGTGAATACGCTCGCCCTGCTCGGCGCTGGCGCGCACGACGACACGAGTCAGGCATGAGTGGCGCCCCGGGCGGCCCCCTGAGCGGCCTCGCGGGCGGCAGTGCCGGTGCGCGACGCCTGCACGTGCTGCGGAAGGTACTGGTCACCCTGGTCATCGGTGGCGGCACGTACCTGGTCACGACCATCTTCCAGATGCCACAGATCTGGGCGGTGATGCTGTCGGTGTTCGTCGGTGGGGTGGCACTCGTGGTCGAGTATCTGGCTGATTTCGAGAACCGACTCGAACTGGTCGAGGCCGAGCAGGTCGACCACTTCGCGACGATCGAGAACCTGTTGAGGGAGAAGTTCACGAACATCAACGAGGCCACCGAGTTGTTCGGACGGGTGGAGGACACCGAGCTACGGACGGTGCTCACCGATCTCCTGCGGCATTCGGCCAGACTGGATCCGGGTGGACCCGACCTGGTCGGCACCTTCGTCCGGTCAGAGATCGGCCGTATCTCCGAGATGGTGAAGGAACTCGGCGACGGAGTGGACGTCACCCGGGACGGTGAGGACCATGACTGGCTGCTCGGACTCACCAGCAGCGCCCGGTCCAGTATCGACGCGACAAGTCTGGCCGCGGTGGACGCCGGTGGGCAGGGATTCGACGACGGACTGTGGCTGACCGACCTCGGCCAGCGGTATCTGGACGCGCAGCGCAGGGCGGTGGAAAGGGGCGTGACCATCCGCCGGATCTTCGTGATGGACCGGTCCGACCAGGCCAGCGACCCCCAACTGTTGCGGATCTGCGAGGAACACCAGTTGATGGGGATCAGGGTGCGCATCCTCGATCCCATGACGCTGCCCGGGACCCGCAAGACGTCCATGTTTGACTTCATCGTCTTCGACGCCTTCGTCAGCTACGAGAGCACCCCGGCGGCCTGGATCCAGGAGGGCATGCGGCCGAGCATCGTGCACACGCGGCTGGTGGTACGGCCGGGAAGGGTGGAGGAGCGTATCCAACGCTTCGAGGACCTGTGGGTTTCAGCCCGCGACCTCGGCTGATCGAGCCACCCGGTACCAGCGGCCACCACCGGGCCAGCGCGCAGGGCCGGTCGGCAGGCAGGGCTGGTCAGCGCCGGGCCGCGCTTGGCCCGGCGAACACGTACTCGATACGGTCGACCAACTCCAGCGGCAGGTCGAGCCCCTCGGCGGCACCTCGTTCGATCGCCTGACGGGTCACCTGGCTGTCCACGGCGACCTGACCGAGGATTGTCCGCACCGCGTGTTCGACCGGCAGGAAGCGGGCCGAAAGGACCGACAGGGTGCGGTAGGCGCTGAACGACTCGGCTCGCGGTTGGAGCTGCACCACTCCGGGAAGGTCGTCCCAGTCGTCGGGGAACTCACCATCCCAGCGGCGGGGTTGGCTCACCCGGCGCCCTTCGTCGCGGAGCACGCCCAGCCGGAGAAGCTGCCAGACCGCGGCCAGGAACGGGCATGACCAGGTGTGCTGGCCGCCGTGCCGGTCCCACATCTCGACGTCGAGAAAGATCGAGTGACGGTTGGCCGCGTTCTGGGTCGGTGGCTGCCAGGGCCGGGCCGG
>DATCXL010000841.1:0-3188 GCA_036565825.1 Mycobacteriales bacterium | reverse complement strand
TCGGCCCGCCGGTGGCCGGTGACCTGGGTGTGGCCGTAGTGCTGTCCTGTCACCGCCAGGGCCAACTGCTGGCCCTGCACGATCTGGTCGGCAAGGACGAGCGCTGGTCGGTACCGGTCGGTGGGGCGCGGCTGAGCCTGCTGGCCGCCAACGAGCGGGTGGCGCTGTACGGGACGTACCAGGGACGTGAGGCGGTGACCCTCTTCGACTCCCGCGGCGCGCAGGTCGGTGCGGTCACCTCACCCGACCTGGCGGCCCACCCCGCGGCCGACCCGGCACCTGATGCGGCCGGGCCTGACCACACCGTGCCCACCGCCAGTACCTTCCTGTCCACCCTGGTGGTCTGGACCGGCAGCCACCTGGTCGCCGTGGACCTCACCCGGGCCAGAATCCGGTGGAGCGCGCCGGCCAGCGGACCGGCCGCCCGACAGACCCCCACCGTGGTGTACCCGGACGACACCGGATTCGTCGAACGCGGACCGTCTGACGGTCAGGTGCTGCGCCGTGCGACAGTCGAAGGCGCACCCGCGGGTCCGGTTTCCGGGTTGGCTCGGGTCGGGGGGAGCATCGTAGCTACCGGAACAAACGGGACGATCATGTACGGTTGACCGCTGTTGGGCCGGCCAAAACCGGTCAACCGAGTGGATCAGGAGACGGGTTTTGCGGAGAGTCGCCCTGATCACCGGAGTCAGTCGGCGGGTCGGCATCGGGGCCGCAGTCGCCCGTCGCCTCGCCCCGGACCACGACCTACTGCTCACCGGACTACCGTCCTACGACGACAGGCAACCCCACGGGGGCGATCGGCAGGGTGTGCCCGAACTACTGGCCGAGCTGAGCCGGATGGGTACCCGAGCCCAACACCTGACCGTGGACCTGCGCGACAGCACCACTCCACACCGTCTGGTGACCGCAGCGGTGACCGCCTACGGCGGGCTGGACACCCTGGTCGCCAACCACGCGCACTCGACCCCCACCAGCCTGGACTCGGTCAGCGCCGAACAGCTCGACGCACACCTGCTGGTGAACGTGCGGGCCACCCTGCTGTTGGTGCAGGCGTTCGGCAAGGCGCACGACCCGGTTCGGGGTGGCGGTCGGATCGTCCTGTTCAGCAGCGGACAGTCCCGCGGACCGATGCCCGGTGAACTGGCCTACGCGGCCAGCAAGGGCGCGTTGGAAGCCCTCGTGCCGTCGCTGGCCGACACACTGGCCGACCGGGGCATCACCGTCAACGCGGTCAACCCGGGACCCACCAACACTGGCTACCTGGACGGTCTGGACGCCGAGCGGGTACGGCGGCGCTTCCCACAGGGCCGGTGGGGCGAACCCGACGACGCGGCCCGGTTGGTCAACTGGCTGTGCGGCGAGGACGCCCGCTGGATCACCGGACAGGTCATCCACTCCGAGGGCGGCTTTCGCCGGTACGGCTGATTCGGACCGTCGGTGGAACCCGCCGGGGGCGGTGGCGACCGGTGAACCGCAGCCGGCAGGATTGGTCTGTGACCCAGATCGCGACCTCGACCACCGCCATCGCGCGCACGGTCGACACCCCCACCGGACCACTTGCCCTGCGTGACACCGGCCGGAACGGCACCGACGGCAGACTGCCGATCCTGCTGGTACCCGGATACACCGGCAGCAAGGAGGACTTCCTACCGCTGTTGGATCCACTCGCCGAGGCCGGCTGGCGCGTGGTCACGATGGACCAGCGCGGTCAGTACGAGTCGCCTGGAGTCAACGATCCGGCCGCCTACACCGTGCCGGCGCTGGCCAGCGACGTGCTCGCCGTCGCCGCGGACCTGGGTACCCCGGTGCACCTGCTCGGACACTCCTTCGGTGGTCTGGTGGCCAGGGCCGCGGTGATCGCCGCACCAGGGTCGTTCGGTTCGCTGGTGCTCCTCGACTCGGGACCACACGGCCTCGCCGGAAACCGCCGGGAACGGATGGAGGCGCTGCGGCCGGTGCTGGCCACCGGTGGAATGGCCGCCGTCTACGACGGGATGGAACGACTCGCCGCGGGTGACCCGAAGTGGCGCAACGCCCCGCAGGAGTTGCGCGACTTCCTCAAGCGTCGGTTCCTGGCCTCCTCGCCGGTGGGCCTGGAGGCGATGGGGGACGCGTTGACCACCGAACCCGACCGGGTCGCCGAACTACGCGCCACCGGCGTGCCGGTACTGGTCTGTTACGGCGAGGCCGACGACGCCTGGCCACCGGCCATGCAGGCCCAGATGGCGCAACGGCTCGACGCCGCGCACGTGGTCATCGACGGCGCCGCACACTCCCCTGCCATCGAGAACACCGCGGCCACCGTCCGCACGCTGCTCGACTTCTGGGCCACGGTAGGCCCGAACACCAAACCCGACACCAGCCAGGTTGCCAGCCCAGATGCCGGGCTGGCCAGTCGGGCCTGACCATCGCGTCGGCGGAGTCCGGACAACCGGAACGGTTGAGTCGCACCTCCGGCACGTGTCACCCTCAGGGGTGATGACCAGCGCCGAGCAGTGGGGCTATTTCGGGCCAGACAGTGTGACCTGGCGCATTCACGCCGATCCAACCCTGTGGGTCGGTGGCATCCGCGCGCTGTACCTACAGGCACTGCACCCTCAGGCGATGGCCGGGGTCGCCCGGCACTCGGGATTCCGGACCGACCCGTGGGGACGGTTGTTCCGGACCGCCGAGTATGTCGGCACGATCACCTTTGGCACCCGCACGGCGGCAGAACGCGCCGCCGCCCGGGTGCGCGGCCTACACCGCAGGTTGGGCGTCGACGATCCCGAGTTGCTCCGCTGGGTGCACTGCTGCGAGATCGACTCGTTCCTCACCGCGGCACGACGAGCCGGCGTCCGGCTCACCGACACCGACGCAGACCGCTACGTCGCCGAACAGGTGCGGGCGGCCGAGTTGGTCGGCATACCGCCACAGATGGCCCCAGCCGGCGTCGAGGAACTACGCGCCCGGATCGACTCGTACCGGCCGGTGTTGGCCGGCGGAGCCCAGGCCCGTGAGGCGGCCAGGTTCGTGCTGGTACCGCCGATGCCACTGCGCGCCCTGCCGGCGCGGCCGGCGTGGACCGGGGTGGCCACGCTGGCGTTCTGCCTGCTGCCCAGGTGGGCCCGGCGGATGTACCGGCTGCCCGGCCTGCCCAGTACCGACCTGGCCGCGTCGGTGGCAGCCCGCACACTGCGCGCGAC
>DATCXL010000803.1:0-3664 GCA_036565825.1 Mycobacteriales bacterium | reverse complement strand
GGCCGCCGAACTGGTCGGCACCGACACCGGGGCGTTGACACGCGCGAACAGCGTTCTTGAGGGAATCTTCAACGCCACATCGTTCGCCGGACCAGCCCTCGCCGGGACGCTGATCGCCGTGATGGGCTCGGCGCCGGTGATCTGGTTGGACGCGACCTCCTTCACCATCTCCGGGTTCCTCCTGCTGCTGTTCGTACCCCGAGTCTCCGCGCGGGGAGCATCGCCGACCCGTGGCCCGAGGGGTGTGTGGGCTGGCCTGCACCAGTTACAGAAGGACCCCTTCCTGCGCCAGGTGGTGCCTTCCACCGTGGCCTACGGATTCCTGATGCGGGTGCTGGCGATCGCCCTACCGCTCCTGGCCTTCGACAGGTTCGCCGGCGACGCCCGGCTGGGTGGGTTGCTGGTCGCGGGCTCCGGCGCCGGCGCGCTGGCTGGATCACTGCTCACCTACCTGGTGGCCACCAGGGTCGGAACCGAACGGCTGATGGCGCTCGCGGTGGTCCTACTCGCCCTGCCGCTGTGGGCGCTCGTACTGCCCGCGCCAGTGGTGGTACTGGCCGGCGCGGCGGCGGTCACCTCGGCTGCGGTGCCGCTGACCAACGCCCCGTACTTCACCATCCTGACCGCGCGTGTCCCGGTCGAGTACCGACCCAGGGTGCTCCAGTCGGTCATCACGTTGAGCAACATCGCCGGCCCGCTCGGCTTCCTGGCCGCCGGTGTGTTGACCGACAGCGTCGGAATCACCACGACCATGATGCTCGTCGCCGCACTGGCGACCCTGGCGACGGTCAACATCCTTCTCGCCATGCGACACCTGACAGAGCGGTCCGTGAGCGCGACGGTGCCCGCGCCGGCCACGGGAGCGGCGGAGTAGCGCGTCGCGTTCGGAATGGCTCCCACGTCGCGTGCCCATACGGCTGGGGTGGTCGGTCGTTGGTAAGTGTTTGGTGAGTCGGGTGGTGGATGTTGCGTGGTGCCCGCGGATCGGCCGCGGTCGAGAAGGGACACCCGAATGAAACGAACTCTCACCGTCCTGAGCGCACTGGCAGGGCTGCTGACGTTCCTGCTGCCACTCGGTGCGTTGCCCGCGAACGCGAGCGTCTCCAGCGGCGTCATCGGGGGTGCGAATGGCATCACCGACGACTGGGGCGACGAAGGGACACTGTCGACGAGCAGCCACGCCAACAGCGGCGCGACCGAACTGTGGCAGTGGGTCCTCTACGCCGACGGCGCCACGGAGAGCAACGGCTCCGCCTTCGACCAGTCCGACATCGACGGCGACTTCGGCCCGAACACCGACGCGGCCACCCGCGACTGGCAGCACGACCACGGCCTCGGCGTCGACGGAGAGGTCGGCCCACTGACCTTCGGCGCCGCCGACGCCCACCTGTCAGTGCACTTCCAGAGCGGGGACGAAATTCAGATCACGTATTCCGGGTCGGCGCACGCGATCAGGCTCTACCGCCTCGCCGGTGTGTACTGGTCGCCCACGCCGGGCACCCCCACGACACTGGTCAAGGCGACCTACGGCAGCGGGCGGACCACGGAAACCGTCCCAACCTGCTTTGTCAACGCCACCTGCTTCTAGTGTCCTGAGTCGGAAACCGACCGCCACCACGTGCGGCGAACTTCCGACTCAGACACCAGCCCCGCCAGCACACCACCAGGGCCCAGGCCTGTAACTGCGCGGAGGTCCGCGGCGACCAGCTCGTCGCGGACCTCCCCGCCGCCGGCGTCATGCCCGGCCGGTGACCAGCAGTGCGACCACCTCAGGGTTGCCTGGTTGCCGAAGCCACCTCAGATGTCCGTGCCAGAAGGCCAAGCTCAGTACGGCTTTCCCTCACTCGTGGATTTCGCTTGTTGGATTCACCCTTGTGAGTGATCAAATGCCGGTGGGGTCGGGTTAGAATTGGTGGCATGGATACCCTGTCTGATTCGATTCCTCGCCATACCGATTCCGGTGTCGGCGTGGAATCGGACTGCGGGTTTCCGGTAGCCGGATTCGATCCCGTTGTGGTCGCCGAATTACTAGCCAGATTCGACCCGTCGGGTTTGGACGGGAATTCGTTGTTGACGGTGATGGGTGGATTGCAACGGATCGTGACAGCCGCGCACGCCGCCCAAGTCAAAGCGATGGCCGAGTTCACCCGAGTCCGCCCACCGACCGTCGGGCGCCTGTTCGGGGAGTTCGTCGCCGACGAGATCGCCCTGGAGTTGTGTGTGGGCCGGCAGGCCGCGGAGAACCGGGTTGCCCAGGCGGTGGAGATGACCACCCGGACACCCGCGGTACTCCACGCCCTGGAGTCTGGAACCGTGGACCTGTACCGGGCCAGGATCATCACCGACGCCACCTACCGGTTGGACGATGCCACCGCCGCGCGGGTCGCCGCCCACGTGGTGGACCGTGCCGCCGGGCGTGACGCCTCCCAGGTACGGCGCATCGTGCGCCGGGCGGTGTTGCGACTCGACCCCGATGGTGCCCAACGCAGGCATGAACGGGCCCGGGCGGGTCGGGCGGTGGTGCTCACACCACAAGAGGATGGGATGGCTGAACTCGTCGCGTTACTCCCGGCTGAGCAGGCCACCGCGGTGTACCGGCGGGTTGATGCCCTCGCCCGGGGCAGCCGTCTGCCCGGGGACGAGCGTGGCGCAGATGCGCGGCGGGCCGACGCGTTCGTCGCCCTACTCCTGGGACACCGCCACCCCGGTACGGGTGAACCCGACGGGGTGCGGCCGTTGGTACACGTCACCGTGCCGGCTTCGACTCTGGCCGGTGCCGACAACAAGCCGGGGGTGCTCGACGGCTACGGTCCGATCGGCGCGGCGCTCGCCCGGACGATCGCCGCGGACCCCACCGGGGTGTGGAAACGGTTGGTCACCGACCCGATCGACGGGTCACTGATCGAACACTCCCGGAAAACCTACCGGCCACCGGCCGCACTCGATGACTTCGTCCGCGCACGCGACGCCACCTGCCGGTTCCCCGGATGCCAACACTCCGCACAACACGCGGATCTGGACCACACCATCGCCTGGCCGAAAGGGCCCACCACCGCCGGCAACCTGGGTGCGTTGTGTCGCCACCACCACCGATTGAAGCACCAAACGGCGTGGCGACTCACCCGAACGAACGGACGATTCCACTGGACCAGCCCAACCGGACGGCGATACACCACCGAACCAGAAAGATATGATCCACCATAAATAACTACGACCCCATATACACCTGACCCGCCCGTTCGTAGGCGGTCAGCCAGTATGCCAAGGTCCGGGTCGTCTGGGTCGTCCGGATGTCACCGTCGCTCTGAGTAACGCACCCGCCGGGGTGTAGTTCATCGACGCCTTCCACTCGCCGTCGAAGAGCCAGAAATCGGGGAAATCCGAGTGGGCGGAGCGCCGGCCAATCCGAATCTCCTCCCCGGCCGCGAGACCCGGGCCCCGGCGTCCCGCCACGGTGCGGAACCGCCGCCCACCCTCCGTCCCAGCCCTCGTCGGCAGGGTGGTGGGCGGCGTCGGGTGGAGGATCGGGCGGTGTTGGCCGGGATCGTGTTCGTGGCGACCGCCGGGTGTGCTTGGCGGCAGTTACCGCAGTGTTTCACCGCGTCGTGGCAGACGGTCCACCGGCGGTTCACCGAATGGTCCAAAGCCGGCGACCTCCGGCCGG
>DATCXL010000798.1:0-2624 GCA_036565825.1 Mycobacteriales bacterium | reverse complement strand
TCGGAGGTGGCGGTCAGCAGGACGGAGAACTCGTCTCCGCCGTGCCGCGCCGCCCACTCACCGGGCAGCAGTGCGGACCGGAGCCGTGTCGCCACCGCGACGAGCACGACATCACCGGCGGCGTGCCCGTGCGTGTCATTGACCGCCTTGAACGAGTCGAGGTCGATCAACAGCAGACCCGCCGGACCGGCCCGAAGTGCCGTGCCCACGTGCGCCGCCATTCCGGCCCGGTTCACTAACCCGGTCAACGGGTCGGTCACGGCGGCTTGCCGTGCGGCCCGCAACTGAGCCAGCAGCACGCGGCGGCGGAATTCGCCAACTGCCAGACCGGCGAGCGCGCTGGCCACCGTCACGGCATGGGAGAAGAGATGCCGTGTCATGCCGCCACCTGCCAACCCCGGCCGGTGGCCGTGGTCGTTTCGGCGCACACGTCGTGCGACCACTGACCGTGGTGCCGGCGCCAGGTCCGGTGCTGGCAGACCACGCACTTGCCGTAGGTGGGCTGTCCGGCGCGGGTCCGGCGACGGGCACGCCCGCCGGCCGGGGTCGGGTCCAGACCTGCGCAGGTCCAGCAGCACCGGTAGACCGGCGAGATGTAGTACGGGCGAAGCAGGCCGCACACCGGGCAGGCCCGGCGGCCTTCCAACGCGACGTCGATCGCGGCACGCTGCGCCGGGGTGGCCGTGCGCTTGGGCTTGGCCTGGGCGACCTCGTACAGGTACGCCACTCGCGTGCCACCGATGCCACGCCACAAGACCTGGGCGGCGATGTCCTGCCCGCCGGGGCGCAAACCCTGAGCGCGTAGTTGCCGCACCGTCGCCAACCCGGCCGGGGCGCACTGCCACGCGAACGTGGGCAACCCACCGTGCCGAACACCGGTCGGGTCCTGGAACTCCACCCGAACGCGACTCATGACACACCACCCAGGGCAGCGGCGAGTACGGCAGAACCACTCAGCAGGACCAAGCCGGCCAAGGTCAGGTCCACCGCGTAACGCAGCCGGCGGAACTTGGCCAAGGCCAGGGTCGACAGCCCGACCACCTCGTGCGCCTGGTCGAGATCGGCCAGGTTGGCGAACCGTTCGAACAAGGCTGTCGGAGTGGTCTTCGCGTAGACGACGAACCCGTAGTTCCCGGCCAGCCTCGGACGCAACGCCGCCAGCAGCAGCAACGTCGCCACACCCAGACACCCAGCGCCGATCCAGGCCACCACCAGAACCGGCACGGCCAGACCGTGCCATCCGGTCAACGTCGAAGCGACCACGGCCAGCGCCGCACCGACCAGCGCCAGCAGCGTCGCGGCCTTCGCATCGACCCGGGACAGTTCACCGCGTACGACTCCGGCAGCCTCACGCATCCGAACCAGCACCACAGCGCGCTCGACACCCGCGCGGGTGTCCACCTGTGCGACGTAGTCGCCGGAGATGGCAGCCATCACGCCACCTCCGGCGAGCGCGTCGTGACGCTGGCCAAGGTCTCGGCCGCGGCAAGCACTCGGCGACACGCCCGACGGTGCTGCCGCCACGCCCACTCACTGCCCGGCGAAACAGACAACGCCACCTCGGCATCAACCACCGCCAACTCGGCCTCGATCAACGGCCACTCAGCCTCGATGGCGGCCAACTCCACGGCCGACGGCTCCCGGCCCACCTCCTCGACCGGAGCCAGATGCACAGACCGCCCACGGCCTGCGATGCTTCCCATCGGGTCAACTCCTTCCAGGGTTGGTGACCCTCGGCCCCGACGAGTTGCCGCTCGTCGGGGCTTCCTCCGCTCCAACAGGACAACTGGTTAAGACGTCCCGTCCAGTGAGACCATGACGGAAGGTGGTCGACATGTCAAGACCAGTGACTGGGCCGGTCGAGTGATTCATTCGGCGGCCACGGTGGGAGACTGGTAGGGACGTCGGCCCGTCCGAACCAGCGACGACCGGGAGACCACGTGGGGAAGATCGACCGAACCGGCGGGGTGCCGGTGTACCGCCAGATCGCGGACGACCTGCGGCGCAAGGTGCGCTCCGGCGAGTACGCCCCGGGGCACCAGTTGCCCTCTGAGCGCGAGCTGGTGGACACCTACCGCGCCTCGCGGGTCACGGTGCGTCAGGCGATTGCCGTGCTCCGTACCGAGGGACTTGTGGAGGCCCAGCATGGCCGGGGGCTGTTCGTCCGCAACCATCCGCGGATTCAGCGCTTCAGTCAGGGCCGTCTTAGCCGCAGTGAGCGTGCACAGGGTGCGGGAACCTTCACCACGGATGCTCGATCTACGCCGTTCGCTCAGCGGGTCGAGGTTGATCTGCGAGTGGAGAGCGCCGACGAACGAGTTGCTGATCTGCTTGGGGTCTCGGTCGGCGACTCGGTGTTCGTACGTGAACGACGGATGTTCGCCGACGATGTTCCAGTCCAACTTGCGACGTCCCGCCTACCCAGGGCGCTCACCGAGGGAACCCGGATCGAGGAACAGGACACCGGACCCGGAGGGATCTACGCCCGACTCGAAGACAACGGGCACCACCTGGGCGGCTTCGTTGAGCACGTCACCGCTCGAATGCCGACGCCCGAAGAAGCCGTGGCACTCCAGTTGGGCACAGGCAGCCCCGTCATCGAAGCCGTCCGCATCGCCCGCGAC
>DATCXL010000790.1:0-5778 GCA_036565825.1 Mycobacteriales bacterium | reverse complement strand
TACGCGGCCGCGTCGGAGAACACGGTGCCGCCGACATCGCGCCCGCCGGCCAACACCAGTTCCCGACCGGTCCAGGCGCCGACCGCGTACCGGGCCGCCAGCGGCGCCGGTGGCAGTCGCCGCCAGGAGTCCGTGGCCGGGTCATAGGCCGCGCCGCCCGCCTCGGTACCGCCGCAGCAGCCACCCCAGATGATCATCTGCCGACCGGTCCAGACCATGACGTGGCCACCCGGCCCGATCTGCCCGGGGCCCGGTGGCAGCGCCGTTAGCCTGCGCCAGTGGTTGGTCACCGGGTCGTAGGCGGCCTGGATGGCCGCCCCCCACAGCAGCATCTCCCGACCGGTCCACACCGCCTGGACCTGCCCGGGATGGGTGCCGGTGAACGGTGGCGGGGCGGGCAGGGTGCGCCAGGTGTCGGTGGCCGGCCGGTAGGCGGCGGCCACGTTGTATCCAACCCCGTCGGGGGTGGCGGCCCGACCGGCGACCAGCAGTTCACTGCCGGTCCACACGCTGGCGACGGTGTACGGCTGGACCGGTGGCACGGCCGGTAGGTCCCGCCAGGCCGGAAAGCCCGATCCGGACGAGGCCGACGCGACCGGGGCCAGAACGGCCCCGGCCAACACAAAGGCGACCGCAACCACCCAAGCCACCCCAGGTACTCCAAGAATTCCGGTCGAACCGGCCACCGAACCAGCCCGGCGGCTGGTGTTGCTGATCATCCACGGCACGCCGTGCCCAACGAGCTCCGGCCGGGTCGATGACGCCCTACCGGCGAGCCGTGGCCACCAGCACCGCACCCGGACGGTCTCGTCCACGCTGGCCGCAGGCTCCGGCCGTGATCAACCCGAGGCGGCGCGCCGCGCACAGTAGATGGCGTAACCGTAGGAGAGACCGAGCCGGTCCGGGTGGCGACGCAGCCAGTCCGCGGCGAGGGCGGCCGTGAACTCGATGCCCAGCACCGCCTCGAAGTCGGCCCGCCTGGCGAACCGCCACGCTGAGGTCACCGTGCTCCGGGACGCGCCCGCACCAGCCCACCACGCCTGGGTAACGGCCGGATCCAGTGCACCGAGTCCGGTATCTGATGCGGCCAGCAGCTCGGCGAACTCGCCGGCGTCGCGGTCGTTGTCGACCACCACTGGATGATTGATTCCAAACTGTCTGCCGACTGTCCCCGCGGACCAGGGTTTGCGGGTGGTGAGCCACAACGACCCTGACCATCCTGATCACGCTGTCATGTGGGTCTTTGAGGGGGGTGCGGGGTGGAGCGAAGCTCCCCCCGCAGGGGGCAACACAGCACCATGCCCCCTGACTGCGGGACCCCGGAGCCGGGGCTTCGCCCCGGCGAGGGCCTGGTACCAAACCTCGGGGTCGGATCGGGCTCCACTCCGGTCACCGAGGCCGCCTCGGTGGCGTACCCCGGCAGCCAGAACCCAGTGCCGCAGCCCAGGTCGACCAGGTACCGGCCGGCCCACGGCGCCAGCCGGCGCATCTCGGCGAGCACCAACCCGTCGGGGTCGAACGCCCTGTTCTCCAACTGGTAGATGTCCGGGCTGTCGCGGATGTTTGGGGACGGGCGCCAGTCGGGAAATTCACTCACAGGCGCGATGCTGGCAGGCAGATCAGCCACGCACACCCGAATATCCCCCGTCGATCAGGCATCCCGGCCGCCCCCGCCGATCACCCGGACGAGTGCTCGCAGGCGGCAGTCCGGTGGTAGCGCGAGTTCACCCACCTCCACGCGGGCATAGACAGGGAATCCCAACAGGAGGTGTCCGTGCGGCGAGGTATCGAGGTGGCGATCTGGTTCGTGTTGCTGACCGGCGTGTACCTGGTCCTCGTCGGCCCGGTGACCGGCCCGGAGGTCGGCGTGGGCACGGCGGTGGCCGCGACCAGCGCGGTGCTGGCCGTGCTGGCCCGCTCCGCCGAACGGTTGCGGGACCGGCCGATGATCCGCTGGCTGACCTGGCTGGTGCCGCTGCCCGCAGCGGTGCTGGCCGACACCGGTCGGTTGGCCGGACTGCTGTTCCGGCGCCTGACCAGGCGGTACCCGACCGGTGGGACCGATGGGATCAAGGGTTTCACCCAGATCCAGCTTGGTCCCTCCGACGCCGTGCACCGGCCGGCGCAGCTGGCGCTGGCCATGTGGGTCGTCTCGATCGCGCCCGGCTGCTACGTGGTGGACGCCGACCACGAACGTGGCGTGTTGACCGTGCACCGGATCAGCGGAGCTTCGTCCGGGCCGGAGAAACGGGTGGGTCGATGATGTGGTTGCTGGCCGCCCTGGTGCTCCTCGCCGGTGGGTTGGCCCCGGCCCTGCTGGTGGCCAGCCGGGGTGGCGCGGTGGCCCGGCTGGCCGGCCTGGACCTTGCCGGGGTGGTCACCTGCCTGGTCTTCCTGTTGCTCGCCCAGGGGCTGGCCCGGCCCTCATACGTCGACCTCGCGCTGGTTCTCGCGCCGCTGTCGGTGACCGGCGTGCTGGTGTTCTCCCGGCTGCTGGGACGGCCCCGGTGAACGCCGGCGATCTGATCGCGGCGGTGCTACTGGCCACCGGGGTGTCGGTCGTGCTGGTCTCGGCGCTCGGACTGCTCGCCGGCGGTGCGTTGTTCGACCGGCTGCACCACCTCACCCCGGTCCCCTCGGTCGCGGTGCCGCTGGTGGTCACCGCGCTGGCACTGGCCCAGGACCACCCCGGCCGGGCCACCGTCAAACTGGTCGTCATCGGCCTGCTGCTGACCGCCGCGGGGCCGGTGGTCAGCATGGCCACCGGTCGGGCCGCGACGCGCGGTCCGGGACCGACCGACCCGGAGTCCCGGTGATGACCGCGCTGGTCGCCACGGCACTGACCCTGGTGGCCCTGGCCGGCACCGCGGTGGTGCTCACCGCAGAACCGGGCCGTCAGGCGGTCACCCTGTCGGTGTTCGGCCTGCTGCTCAGCGTGCTGTTCGTGCTGTTGGGCGCGCCTGATGTGGCACTGTCGCAACTCGCCGTGGGCAGCGCGGCGCTGCCGCTGATGGTGCTGCTGACGGTCGACAAGATCCGCCGTGGACACCCCGGTGCGCCGACCAGGCCGGGTGACCCCGGTGATCGGGGCGACCGGTGAGCAGGTCGGCCCGTACCGCGCTGCTGCTGGCCGCGGCGGCGGGCATCGGGGTGCTGCTGGTACTGGCGTTCGGACTGCTGCCGCACTTCGGCACCGCCCACCACCCCTACGGCGACCGGGCCGTGGCGACCGCCCTACACGACCGGCACACCGCCAACGTGGTGTCCTCGGTGAACTTCGACCAGCGGGCCCTGGACACCCTGGGCGAGGAGTTCATCCTGTTCGCCTCGGTGCTCGGCGCGCTGGTGCTGCTGCGCCCCGGTCGGGACGAGGTCGAGTTCACCCGGAACGGCGACCACCTGGTCGACCGGTCCCACCAGCCCGGGCAGGTACTCGACACCGTCCGACTGCTGGGCTACCTGCTGCTGCCGGTCACCATGCTGGTCGGCTGGTACATCGTGGTGCACGGCGCGATCACCCCGGGCGGTGGGTTCCAGGGTGGCATCGTGCTGGCGACCGGTCTGCACCTGCTCTACCTGGCCGGGGACTACCGCGCCCTGCGGGCGCTGAGCCCGATCCGGCCGTTGGACGTGGGCGAAGCGGTGGCGGCCGGTGCGTTCGTGCTGGTCGGTCTGACCGGCACGGTGCTGGCGGGCGGTTTCCTGACCAACTTCCTGCCCACCGGCACCCTGCGCTCGCTGACCTCCGGCGGCACCGTGCCACTGCTGAACACGGTGGTGGGAATCGAGGTCGCCGCCGGGATCGTGCTGCTGCTGGCGCGGTTCTTCGAACAGGACCTGCGGATCCGTACCGACGACCACGGCGGTACCCGGTGAGCGTCTACCCGTTCCTGGTCGCCGGCTGGCTGCTACTGGTCGGCATGTTCGGGCTGGTCCGCAGCCGCAACCTGGTACACGCCGTCGTGTCGCTGTCGGTCTGCCAGTCGTCCACCTACGTACTGTTGCTCGCGGTCGGCTACCGGCACGGCGGTACCGCGCCGGTGTTCGGCGACACACCGGTCGACAGCACGGTGGTCGACCCGGTGGTACAGGCGCTGACCCTGACCGACATCGTGGTCGGCGCCACGGTCACCGCGCTGCTACTCGCCCTGACCATCCAGATCGACAAGCGGCACCACACGGTCGACCCCGACGAGTTGTCCTCGCTGGTTGGCTGACCATGGCCGCCGCAGCGCTGCCACCGCTGCTGGTGGCGGTGCCGCTGGCCACCGGATCGGTGTTGGCCGGGCTGGGCTGGCGGCTGCCCCGCCGGGTGGTCGACCTGGTCGCCATCTGCACCGCGCTGGCGTCGGTGTCGGTGTCGGCCGCGCTACTGGTGCTCACCGGCCGCGGTGCCGCGGTGACCTGGGTCGGTGGCTGGACCCCCCGACACGGCAGCAGCGTGGGCATCGTGCTGGTCGTCGACCGGTTCGGCGCCGGGCTGGCCCTGCTGGTCGGTGCTCTGGTCACCGCCGCGCTGGTCTACTCGTGGCGTTACTTCGAGGACGTCGAGGCGCTGTTCCAGGCGCTGATGCTGTTTTTCCTGGCTGGTATGAGCGGTTTCGCGGTCACCGGCGACCTGTTCGACATGTTCGTCTTCTTCGAACTGATGGGCGCGGTGGCCTACGCGCTGACCGGCTACCGGGTGGAGGAGCCCCGTTCGGTGCAGGGCGCGCTGAACTTCGGCGTGATCAACTCGTTGGGCGCCTACTGTTCGCTGTCGGGGATCGCGCTGCTCTACTCACACACCGGCGAGTTGGGCCTGGCCCAACTCGGGCGGGCACTGGCCGGGCAGCCGGCCGACCCGCTGGTGGTCGCCGCGTTCGCGCTGGTGTGCACCGGTTTTCTGGTCAAGGCCGCGATGGTGCCTTTCCACTTCTGGTTGGCCGACGCGCACGCGGTGGCGCCGTCCCCGGTGTGCGTGCTGTTCTCCGGGGTGATGGTGGAACTGGGCGTCTACGCGGTCGCCCGGGTCTACTGGGTGGTCTTCTCCGCGACACTGCCCGGCACGGCGTTCCGCCGCACGTTCCTGGTGCTCGGCACGGTCACCGCCCTGGTCGGGGCGGTGATGTGTCTGGCCCAGCACCACCTCAAACGGTTGCTGGCCTACTCGACCATCAGCCATGTCGGGTTGTTTCTGTTGGGCCTGGCCGTGCTCGATCCGGTCGGGTTGGCCGGCACGGCCGCGTACGTGGCCGGTCACGCCGGGATCAAGGCGGCACTGTTCCTGGGCGCCGGGATGCTGCTCGACCGCTACGGGGCGGTCGACGAGGCCGAACTGCACGGTGTGGGCTGGCGGCGGACCCCGGTGCTGACCATCATGTGGATGGTCGCGGGCCTGGCCCTGGCCGGGCTGCCACCGTTCGGCACCTTTCTGGGCAAGGGCCTGGTCGAGGACTCGTTGCGGGCGCACGGCCAGGGCTGGGGACCTGTTCTGTTCACCATCACCTCGGCACTGACCGCGGGCGCGGTGTTGCGGGCCGGGCTGCGGATGTTCTGGGGTGCGGGCCGGCCGGCCCGCACCGACGCCGAACTGGTGGTCGGCCAGGAGGAACCGGAGACCACCGCCCGTCTGCGCGACCTCCCGGTCACCATGCTCGGCCCGATGTTCGCGCTGCTGACCGGGTCCCTGCTGGTCGGGGTCCTGCCTGGAGCGTCGCGGGCGTTCACCGCCGCGGCCGGGCAGTTCGTGGACCGGGCGTCCTACCTGCACGCGGCGCTGTCCGGGCGCGCGGCCGC
>DATCXL010000787.1:0-3166 GCA_036565825.1 Mycobacteriales bacterium | reverse complement strand
ATCGCGGTGAGGCTGGCCAGCAGAATGTTCAGCGCGATCTCGTTCGGGGTTTTCTGGCGGTTCGCTCCCTCGACCAGGCCGATCATCCGGTCCAGGAAGCTCTGCCCCGGCCGCTGGGTGATCTCCACCACGATCCGGTCGGACAGCACCCTGGTCCCTCCGGTCACCGCGCACCGGTCGCCGCCAGACTCGCGGATCACCGGTGCGGACTCGCCGGTGATCGCTGACTCGTCCACGCTGGCCACACCCTCGACCACGTCACCGTCGCCGGGGATGATCTCGCCTGCCTCCACCACGACCCGGTCACCCCTGCGCAGCAGCGGCGCGGGCACCGACTCCTCGGCGTCGGCGCCATGGTTGGTCAGCCGACGGGCCAGCGTGTCGGTGCGGGCCCGGCGCAGTGTGTCGGCCTGCGCCCGACCGCGGCTCTCGGCCACCGCCTCGGCCAGGTTCGCGAACAGCACGGTGAACCACAGCCAGGCCGTGGTCAGCACGGCGAACACCGACGGGGCGCTGACGGTCAGCACGGTGGTGAACACCGCGCCGGCCTCCACCACCAGCATCACCGGGTTCCGGTACAGGGTGCGTGGGTCCAGCTTGGCCAACGCCCGTGGCAGCGCCTGGTGTGCCTGCGCGGTCATGGTGGACATCAGTGCAGTCCTTCCGCGAGTGGCCCCAGTGCCAGCGCGGGGAAGTAGGTCAGGCCGACGACGATCAACGTGACCCCGACGAGCATTCCCACGAAGAGGGCCCGGTGGGTGGGCAGGGTGCCCCCGGAACGGGCCACCGGTTGCTGGCCACCCAGCGACCCGGCCAGCCCCAACACGAACACGATCGGTAGGAACCGCCCGACCAGCATCGCCAGACCCAGCGCGGTGTTCCACCAGGTGGTGTCCACCGACAGGCCGGCAAACGCCGAACCGTTGTTGTTGGTCGCCGAGGTGAACGCGTAGAGCACCTCGGACAGGCCGTGTGCGCCGGTGTTGAGCATCGCGGCACGCTCACCAGGCAGCCCCATCGCGATGCCGGTACCGATCAGTACCAGTGCCGGGGTGGTCAGGATGTACAGCGAGACCATCTTGATCTCCCGGGCCCGGACCTTCTTGCCCAGGTATTCCGGGGTCCGCCCCACCATGAGCCCGGCCACGAACACGGTGAGGATGGCCAGCACCAACATTCCGTACAGGCCCGAACCCACCCCGCCGGGTGCCACCTCGCCGAGCATCATGTTCACCATCGGCACCGCGCCGCCGAGGCTGGTGAACGAGTCGTGCATCGAGTCGACCGCCCCGGTGGAGGTCAGTGTGGTGGTCGCGGCGAAGACCGCGGACTGGTCCACCCCGAACCGGGTCTCCTTACCCTCCATGGCCGCGCCGACCGCTGACGGCACAGTGCCGTGATGTGTGGCCTCGAAGCCGACCACCGCGGCGGTGCTGACCAGCGCGATCACTGCCATGGCCAGTGCGATGGCACGACCCTGCCGACGATCGCCGACCAGCAGGCCGAAGGTGCGGGGCAGCGCGAACGGAATGGCCAGCAGCAGACAGATCTCGAACCAGTTGGTGAAGGGATTGGGATTCTCGAACGGGTGGGCGGAGTTGGCGTTGTAGAAGCCGCCGCCGTTGGTGCCAAGTTCCTTGATCACCTCCTGGCTGGCGACCGGACCGCCGGTGATGGCCTGATGCCCTGCGGCCAGGGTGTGTGCCATCCGTGTCCCGTGCAGGTTCTGGATGACGCCGTTGGCGATCAGAACGACGGCGCCGACCACCGCGATCGGCAGCAGGACCCGGATGCAGGTGCGGGTCAGGTCGACCCAGAAGTTGCCGATCGTGTCGCTGCGGTCCCGATGGAATCCGCGTACCAGCGCCAGCGCCACCGAGATGCCCACCGCGGCACTGAGAAAGTTCTGCACGGTCAGCCCGGCCATCTGGGCGAGGTAGCCGAGGGTGCTCTCGCCGGAGTAGGACTGCCAGTTGGTGTTGGTGACAAAGCTGGCCGCGGTGTTGAACGCCTGGTCAGCACTCATCCCGGCGAATCCGAGGCTGCCCGGCAGATGCCGCTGCGCCCGCAGTAGCAGGTACAGACCCAGTACCGAGACCACCGAGAAGGCCAACACGCCGCGCAGGTAACGGGCCCAACGCTGTTCGGATTCCGGGTCCACCCCGCAGAGCCGGTAGATCAACCGCTCGGCGGCCAGGTGCCGGGTGCTGCCGTACACCCGGGCCAGGTAGCCGCCGAGCACGAAGTAGGTTGCCACCAGCGTGGCGACCAGGGCGGCCACGAACGCGGTGACCGCCGCGGTGTCGCTCATCAGAGGCGTTCCGGAAAAAGCAGCGCGGCGATGAGGTACCCCGCGACGAGCACTGAGAGCAGCAGGCCGACCGCATTGACCGGATTCACAGCTTTTCGACCCCCCGCGTGACCAGCACCAACAGCATGAACACCACCAAGGTCAGCAGCACGAACGCCACATCCGCCATGTCGCCTCCTTCTGACTGCTCGCCGCGTTCACAGGGTGACGGTTACACCGAACGAGACCGAACCGGCGACACCGTCCGCATCACGTCACGGTGCCCGTGATCGGCGCCTGGATGCCTCTCGATGAGCGGGACCTGACACAACCACGTGGTGCCGGCCGATCAGCATCGCGACCCGCCGCCGGGCGGGTTACGCGAGAGCGTTGCGGTGGGGCGGGACGCACGTGGTCGGGCCTGCGGCCGGCAAACCCGTCGATTTCTCTCACCACTTCAGGCAAGCACCGCGGGCCCGGGGACCCGGTGCGTCCTCACACGACGCTGACGGGCGGGCGGAGGTCCCTCACGATTCCCTAACGCGTCCCTCGCATCGCGGGCCGCCCGTCCGGTCAGGGCATGTTCCGGGCGGCCCGCCAGGCGGCCATGGTGACGTCACCGAGCACGGCCCGGGTAACAGAACAGTCGGCCAGTGCGAGCCGGCGCAGCACCGACCTGGGCAGCCTGGCGTGCCACTGTTGGGCCACGCTGACCGGATGTAGCGGGTCGTCCACGAACGTCACCAGCCCCACCGGTATCCCGGCCTGACCGATACGGGTGAGTTCGCTGGGAGTCGGGCCAGATGACCGGGCGGTGGCGTCGAGCGTGTCGGCGAGCGCGTCACCGTACCGGGGCCAGGCTCGGCCGAGTTCGTC
>DATCXL010000785.1:0-4354 GCA_036565825.1 Mycobacteriales bacterium | reverse complement strand
GGCTGGCGGTGCCGACACGGTCGAGTCCTGCACCAGCAACGTGCCGGTGGTGTCCACCGCCTTGCCCGGGATCAGTAACAGCGTGGTCGGTCGGTAGGTCGCGGTGTAGGTCGCCCGTACCGGTTGGCTGTAGGTGAGCGTCCTCGACTGGCCGGGCGTGAGGGTGAAGCCAGGGTTGGAGGCGTTCGCCACGTCGATCGTCACGCTACTGAGCGCACCGGTGACCCCACCGAGCAGGGTCTGACTGTCGGGGTCGACGTCGTTGCGGAAGGTCACCTGGTCACCCGGGCGCAGCGTCACCGACGCCGGCGAGGGGCCGTCCGAGGTGAACGAGACCATCACCTGCTGGGTCGCCGACGCGGAACCGCCGGACATCAGCACCGCCGATGTCACCGCGACCGCCGCACCGACGATCAGCGGCACGACCCGCCGGGCCACTTTGCCATTACCCGTCCGTTTGGTCCTACTCATCCAGTTCTCCAGACCCTCCGGCTCGGACGATTACAGCCGTTCTAACGATGAAGCGTGCCAAGAGTGACGGTCCGGACAGGTCATATGTTCATTCATCTGATCCGGCACAGGCCGATCAGACCCCGAACGCGGGCGGACGCCCCGGTCGCCAGTCCGTTGGTGGCAGGCCGGCAGAGTGGCGGCGCGCGGCCGGAGGCATGGCCGCCCACCGCGTACCCTCGCCACATGTTCCCCATCGGAGCCCATGTCGACCCGGGCGACCCACTCGGCGAGGCGGCCGATCGGCAGGCCGAGGTGGTGCAGTTCTTCCTCGCCGATCCCCAGGGCTGGAAGGCCCCGGCGGCCCGGGCCGACGCCGAGACGCTGCGCTCGTCCGAGATCGCCATCTACGTGCACGCCCCGTATGTGATCAACGTGGCGAGCCTGAACAACCGGATCCGCATCCCCAGCCGCAAACTGCTCAGCACGCACGCCAGGGCGGCCGCGGCGATCGGGGCCCGCGGACTGATCGTGCACGGCGGACACGTCACCGCCGAGGACAACCCTGCGGACGGGTTCGCCAACTGGCGGAAGGCGTTCGAACGGGCGGTCGGCTCGGGTGAGTTCCCGATCCCGATCCTGATCGAGAACACCGCCGGTGGTGACCACGCGATGGCCCGGCGCCTCGACCGGCTGGCCCGGCTGTGGGACGCGGTGGGCGAGTTCGGCGCGGGGTTCTGCCTGGACACCTGCCACGCGCACGCCGGCGGCGAGGAACTGGTCGACCTGGTCGACCGGATCATGGCCATCACCGGGCGGATCGACCTGGTGCACGCCAACGACTCCAAGGACGGATTCGACTCGGGTCGGGACCGACACGAGAACCTCGGACACGGACAGATCGACGCCGACACACTGGTCGAGGTGGTCCGCGCGGCCGGCGCCCCGGTGATCTGCGAGACCCCCGGCGGCGCGCGCGGGCAGGCCGCCGACATCGCCTTCCTGCGGTCCCGACTGTCCGGGCACCTCGCCGAGGGCGGATCGGCCGGGGTCTGGGCCCGGTGACGCTGGCGCGGCTTCGGAACCGGTGGGCACCCGGGCCGCGCGCATCTGCTCCTCGGATGGTGCTCGGCCTGGCGTTGGCCGCCTGTTCGGTCATGCTGCTGCTGTCGTTCCTGGACAAGTGGCAGTGCACCGGCCCGGTCTTCGACACCTTCGGCATCTCGGCGGACTTCGGCAGGCTGAAGAACAGCAACCTGTGTTACACCGACATCCAACAACTGTGGATCGGCCGCGGTGTCCGGGAACACCTGTTTCCCTACGTGTCGGGGCGGCTGACCGACGGCCAACTCGTCGGGGGCGCGATCGAGTACCCGGTACTGACCGGCCTGTTCATGTGGGTGACCGGCCTGCCGGCGCACAACGACGCGCAGTTCCTGGCCACCTCAGCACTGTTGCTGGCGCCGTTCGGGCTGGTCACCACCTGGCTGCTGGTCCGGCTGGCCGGGCTCCGGGCGATGATCTGGGCGGCCGCGCCGGCCCTGGTGTTCTACGGCTTCCTGAACTGGGACCTGCTGGTGACCGCGGCGTTCACCGTGGCGGTGTGGTGCTGGTCGCGCGGGCGGTTCACCGTGGCCGCGGCCTGGCTGGGGGCGGGTACCGCGCTGAAGCTCTACCCGGCGCTGTTCGTTCTGCCACTGGTGGCCGCCCGACTGGTGGCTGGTGACCGGCGGGGCGCCGGGCGGGTGGTGCTGGTCAGCGCCGGCAGTTACCTGATGGTCAACCTGCCCTTCATCCTGGTGAACCCGACCGGCTGGTGGGCCACCTACGAGTTCCAGAGCATGCGCGGGGCCGATGTCACCACCGACTCGATCTGGTACTGGGGCTTTCCGCACCTGGGCGCCAGCACGGTGAACCACCTCAGCGCGACGCTGATCGCGATGGCCTGGGTGGTCGCCCTGGCGTACGGCTGGTGGCGGGCCCGGAGCGAGGGCGACTACCCGTGGGTGCAGGTGTCCGCCGCGATGCTGTGCGCGTTCCTGCTGTTCAACAAGGTGCACTCGCCGCAGTACATGCTGTGGCTGCTGCCCTTCTTCGTGCTGGTGCGGGTGCGCTGGGGGTGGTGGCTGGGCTACATGGTGTTTGACGCACTGCTCTTCGTCGGCCTTTTCCAGTGGTACCACGCCGTCCTCGAGGGCGACGGCGGGCTCGGCTTCGGCCCGGCCCTACAGGCCACCGTGCTGGGCGTGTGGGGCAGGGCGGGCATGCTGGCCCTGCTGTTCGTGGTGTTCCTGCGCTCACCGTCGGTGTTGCGGGTGGCCCGGCCCTCCGACCAACACTCCGATCAGCCGTCCGATCCGGACGGTTCGCCGGGTGCCACGGCGACCGACCGCGCCTCGGATCGCGACGCCGCCCGCGGCTGGTCGGGGTTACCCGGGTCATCCGGGTCATCTCGGTCATCCGGGTCATCCGGGTCATCCGGGCCGTCCAACATCCCGTCGTCCAGCACCCCGCCGGCCGGATCGTCAGCGCGCCGGCCGAGGCTGGCCCCGGTCGCGCGCACCACGTCCCGGTCGGGCGCCAGGATGTCGCGTACCACCAGCGCGCAGTAGACCAGCACGGCGACGTCCCGGACCAGCACCGCGAGCAGGAACCACTGCTCGTCGATGCCCTTGTTTCCGGTGCCCAGGTACCAGTACATCCGGGGGAACCACAGGAACGCCTCGGTGGCCTGCCAGGCCAGGTAGGCCCGCCACGACGGCCGGGCCAGCACCGCCAGCGGCACCAGCCACAGTGTGTACTGCGGACTCCACACCTTGTTGGTCAGCAGGAAGGCGGCCACCACCAGGAACAGCAACTGTGGCAGCCGGGGCTGGCGACGCGCGGTCAGGGTGAGCGCGCCGATGCCGGCCAGGGCTGCGGCGAAGGCCAGGAACACCGCCGTGTTGAGCACCACCGGCGCGGCACCCCCGGCCAGCGCACCGTCCAGCGAGTGGCCGGTGGCGAACTGGAGAACGTTCCACAGCGAGTCCGGGTCGGCCGGCCGGGTCTCGTTCAGCCGGAAGAACTGCCACCACGAGTCCGGATACGCCAGCGCGACCGGAAGGTTGACCACCAGCCAGGAACCGACCGCACCGGCCGCGGTCAGTCCGAACTCCCGCCATCGGCGGGTCCGCCAGCACAGCAGCAACAGCGGGACGAGGAACAACACCGGGTAGAGCTTGGCGGCGGTGCCCAGCCCGACCAGCAGCCCGGCGAGCAGTGGTCTTCGGGCCTGCCAGGCGACCAGCGCCAGCATGGCCAGGGCGACCGCGAACAGGTCCCAGTTGGTGAAGGCGTGCACCAACAGCACCGGCGAGAGCGCGACCATGGCCGCGTCCCAGACCCGGCGGCCGGTCAGCCGGGTCACCGACCAGACCATCACCAGTGCGCAGCAGGCCAACAACAGCGCGGTCACGTCGAAGTAGGACTCGACCGGGTTCACCCTGGGCAGCAGGGCACCGGTCGCACCGTCGTAGGCGCGGGACAGGGTGGCCGCGACGTACATGAACCCACCAGTGAGCACGGGGTACTCCACCGCGTGGTCCCGGTAGGGCACGGCGCCGATGTTGAGATGTTCGGTGAAGTAGAGCGGAATCACGTCGGAGTAGCACATGTGGGTGTACTGCTTACTCGCCGTCCACGCACCGTCCCGGCAGGGCGCCTTGAACAGCCACGCGAAGGTGAGCACCAGCAGGACCAACGCCAGGCACACCCGCAGCGGCGTCCAGAACCACTGCCGCCCGACCAGACCGTGCCGTCCCCACGGCCCGCCGACCAGGGTGCTGGCCGCCCGTGCGACCGGGTCGGCCCGGGTGGGTAGCACCCGGTCCGCCTCCCGCCAGGGCAACCGGACGCCCCGGGC
>DATCXL010000783.1:0-2267 GCA_036565825.1 Mycobacteriales bacterium | reverse complement strand
CGCCGATCCCCGCGGCCACCGCGGCTGCCGCGCCGCCGCTGGACCCCCCGGCGCTGCGGGACAGGTCCCACGGGTTGGCGGTGGGCGGCATCAGCCGGTTGACGGTGCCCGCACTCCAGCCGAACTCGGAGGTGTTGGTCTTGCCGAAGATCACCGAGCCGGCCTCGCGTAGACGCCGAACCGCCGGTGCGTCACGATCGGGTGTCCAGTCGGCGTATCGGAGCGAACCCCGGGTGGTTCGGATACCGGCGGTGGGGGTCAGATCCTTCACCGAGACCGGGACACCAAGGAGCGGCTGGCCGTCCCAGGCGTCGGTCCCCAGGGTGCGAATACGCCGCTCGGCCGCCTCGGCCTGGGCCATGGCCACCTCTGCGGCGACGGTGACGAACGCGTTCAGCCGCACGTTGTCGGCCAGCAGGTCCAGGGTCGCCCGCAGGAACTCGACCGGTGAAAGCTCACGGGACGCGTACCAACGGCGCAAATCGGCCGCGCCGGCGTAGCGGATGACCTCATCCATAGAACCGCTGGTACCAGTTGTTGTCGAAGTCCTTCACGATCGGCTGGTGCCGGGACATGCTCTGGTAGACCCGCGCCAGGATGGCCGCCGACGCGATCGCGCCACGGAGCTCGGCGTGGGTGTACCGCGGCGCTGCGGTCCGCATCAGCCTCAGGTCGTACAGACCAGGCAGGAAACGACCGTCGTAGCTGATCCCGATCGGGATGCGGATGGCGTGCCGGACACCGAAGGCAACGTGACCGGTGTGCTGCTGGTCAGACAACTCGGTCACGTCCGGCATGGTCGGTGCGAAGTACCAGTCGTCGCGGCTCGGCGTCCGGTCGTGGATCCCCAGGATGTGTGGCAGGTAGTGCCAGGTGTTGAAACGCATCCGCGCGCTGTACGCCGACAGCACCCGAACCAGTGCGGTCCTGTCATCGCCGAACCGGCGGTCAAAGGCAGGCCGTGGCACGACGCAGCAGTAGAAGTCACCGGTGTCCAGGGTCAACGGGTCGACGTCGCCGGGGCCCGGTGTGGCCCGTAACGGTGCCAGCGCACGGGGACCGCGGCTCATTGACACGTCGGAGTCGAAGGCCTCCGCGGTGATCCTGAGGAACTCGTGCAGGAAACCTTCGAACGCGGTGCTGAACCCCTCCGGCGCAGGCGCGGACACCAGGTCGGCAACCTGCTCGGCAGCCCGCTCGGGATCCATGTCGGCGACCTGCGCAACGGCCGGCTCAACAACCAGGCCAGCGGCCGGTTCAGCGGCCGGGGGCGGCTGGTCGGTCCGGTGAGCGGACCTCGCCGGAAGGTCCGACCGGGCGGCGAGATGGGACAGCAGCGGTGCCGGCGCGTCACGCCCTGTCGGCGCGGGCATCATGCGTTCACGCTTGTACAGAGTCAGGCCGTTGATCGTCCGGTACGGCACACCGCCAGAACGCACGGCCAGGGCACGGGCGGAGGCACATTCTGTCGCCAGCAGTTCGAGCCACCGCACGTTGTCCAGGCAACCCCGTGGCGGCACCCGGGCGCCGTATTCGACGATGTGCTCGGTAAGACATTCCTCCAATGTTGTTGGAATGAGCTGGCAGCCGTTGAACTCCTCCACGCGGACCGTCGGGCCAGACATCAGGAGGGCATGACAGCAGACCACGAAGCAGGCGTCCTCGGGATCCCACTGTTCAACAGGGGTTCTCCGGAGCCGGTTCAGCAGACAATGCTGGTCCTCGACCGAGAATGATCTTCCCGGCAGGTCTCCATACTTTCGTAGATTGCTGTACACACGGTCACCGACGTATATCAGCACGGGCGCCATGTGCACCACGGCGTGGGCGATCCGTTCGATCCGGTCGTGTATCCGCCTGACCGGCTCCGCGCGAAGCTCCGCGCGGACGCCGCCGACCATCTCACGCCGTGTTACCTGGTAACGGTCGAACAGACCGACTGGGCGGTCGGCACCCCACCGCAGTGCGCCCAGAACGTGCGCCCGGTCGGGCGGATTTCCCTCCTCGGCGAGGGTCACCGCCAGTCGCCCGGTCCTGGTGAGGGTCAACAGGTCCCCGGTCCTCGCGCCTGGCTCCAGTCTGATCGCCAACCGTCGCGCCGCATCGAGCACCATCCTCGCGGCCGGTGCAACGGCCCGTGACGCCAGATCCTCCGGTAATCGGCCGCCCAACGTCATGGCGACACGACCCGCCTCGGTGGCATCGACGGTATCGGTGGATAATCGAACCCGGTCGACGACGTCAGCGATCAGTCGATCGATTCCCTC
>DATCXL010000470.1:0-3003 GCA_036565825.1 Mycobacteriales bacterium | reverse complement strand
CAGGCCACCCGGGCCACCGGGTCCGCCCGAGCCCGACGGGATGGTCGGGTCGGTGGAACCGGGGTCGGCCAGGTAGGGCGATCCCGAGACTGCCGAGCCGGACGGGACGCCGCCGGGCGAGTCGAACGGGTCGGAGGGAACCGATCCGCCGCCACCCGAGCCATCTGAACCGAGCGGGTTACTTGTACCGGGCTTACCCGGTATTAAGTGGTTGCCTTCGCCGGTGACACCGCCAGGGACGTTGGGCAGGTCCTTGTCCACCGTCGACGGCAGGGCGCCGAATATCTCCTGGTACCGGACGTTCAGCCGCTGCAGGTACTGCTGCGCGTACCAGTCGTCATCGCCGGTGTGGAACAGCCCGGTACCGGGAATGTGGTCCTGGTACCACTGCAGGTAGTCCGTGCCACACTGCTCGAACGCGGAGCCCAGGACGTAGTTCTTGCCGGACAGCTCATTACTCTGTCCGTACAGGAGTTGCAGTGACTGCTGCGCCTTGACCGAGCTGTCGCTGCCCGACCAGTGCTGTGCCAGTGCGCGGGCCTGCGTCTCCAGCAGGCTCATCGACTCGCTCAGTTTCTTGGCTACCGACAGATACGTCCGGCCTGCCTGGCTGACGTGGGTCGGGTTGGTCGCGACCAGCATCCTCTTGACATCTTCGTTCTTGCCGTAGTTGTCGGGCGTACCGGCCCGGATGCCGCCGTCGGTGACCGGGTACTGCCCCTTGTTGTCGCCCATCGCTCGCTCTCCTCCGCCCGATCAGCCGAACGACGAGGTCTGGGTGGCTGTCGGCGGTGCCGTGGGTGGACCGCCGGTGCTCGCCTGCACGTGGCTGACCCGGGACGTGGTGTCGTCCTCGGCGTTGCTGTAGTTCCCGGCCGACTTACGGATCGCGCCGATCACGTTCTGGTACTGCTGCAGGAACTCCTGCAGGTACTGGGTGGTCGCCTGGTGACCCTTGTGTGCGGCCAGTGCGAGGTCACGGGCCACGTCCCAGTCGCCGAGGTCCTGGGTGGACAGATCCGTGCCGGTGGCCGGGTCGGTGAGTTGCTGTAGGACGTCCTGGTACCTGTTGAGGTCAGCCTGCAGCGCGTCGGCGACCTTGTTCATCTCGGTGGGATCGAATTTGACGTCCCTGGGATTGGCGCTCAACCCGGGCCAGTCGTCCGACGCCGATGATCCGCCTGATATAGCTGGTCTTACCATCGTGATCCCTTGCTCTTGAAAGCGTTCACGCTCGGTGGCCGCCCTGGCCGCCTGGCACGGGTGGCGCCGTCTGGCCGGTCGCAGGCCCCGGCCGACGGGATGCGTCGTCGGCCGGGGCCTGCGATCAGGCGCGGGTCAGTTTCCCCAGATCCCGGAGTTCGCGCGCTCGGCGGCGCTGTAGTTCTCGTGCGCGTCGCCGATGACGGCGCCGAGCTGCTGGAGCACCACCGCCATGTGCTGCGCGGCGCTCTCCCACTGCTGCTTGGCCACGTAGTACGCCGACTGGGCGTCGCCGTCCCACTGGGCCAGGTGGCTCTGCAGGTCCTTCTCGAGATCGTTCAGCGTGTCTTCCAGTGCGCGCAGCGACAGACCGAAGTCGGCCTGGGACTGCTGGAGTTGGCCGAAGTTTGCCCGGGTGTAGTCACTCACCGTCAAAAACCCTTCGTGCGGGATGAGTCAGGCTGGTGGATGCGTGAACCGGTCAGTTGTTGAGCAGCGAGTCGATCCTCGCCGCCGCCGCCTCCTGCTCGTCCTCGGTGCGCTCGTACTGGATCCGGGTGCTGATCAGCTTCTCGTGCATGCCCTCCAGGGCCTGGAGCACCTTGCGGAAGTCCGAGTCCCACGCGGTGAAGACCTGCTCGAACTTCATCGCGGCCTTGCCGTCCCAGCCCGACCGCAGCTCGGACTTGTGGCCCTGGAGCTTGGTCTGGATGCCCTGGATCGTCTGCGCGGCGGATTCCACCTTGTTCGCCGCGATCTGCATCTGTGCCCGATCAACTGCCGAGTCTCCGGCCACTCCTACCTCCACAGACTGCCCCCGAGGTCCGCTCGGAGGACATTGGTTCTCCGCTGGCGTCCGGCCAGGTCAGCCGGATGCCCGGACGCTCACTGCGACGTTCCGCTGCCCCGGTTGGTTCCGTCGCCGCGCCACCGTGTTCGGGTGGGTTCCGGATACGGAGATGCGGCAGCGGTACCGTCGGATGCGAGTAACTACGACTGTACGGTTCGCCTGTGCCAACGAGCCAGGCCTTTGTATATCGATGGCGCGAACTGGGGGTAACGGTGAATCTGGAGGGGTCACCTTGCCAGGGTGGTCCAGCGGCGATCGGGGCGCCACGGTTCATCCGGTGGACGGCGACGTGGCCGGTGCCTGGCGCGGAACGATCTGCACCGGAGTTCCCGCCGCCCCGGTGTCAAGGATGGGACCGTCCGGGATGAGCCCGAGCAGGTTGGACTGCAGTGGTACCGCCGAGCCGGTGTCGTATCCCAGCCTGGCGACCAGTTCGGGGGATCTGAATGGGAAACGCTGTCCCTGCTCGGTGACCAGGTAGTAGGTCTGCACCCGGTCGAGTTGGTCGGGGCCGGGCACCAGCCCGACCAGCGCGCCCTCACCCGGCGGAAGTATCACCTGGTCCACCGAGCCGGTGTCGGTGGCCGTGCCCACCGCGCCGCTGTTCCGGTCGGAAAGGGTCGGTATGTTGCCGACCTGGGTCACCCGGATCTGGTTTGGTTTGTTCTTCGGGTCAGGGTAGGTGGCGCACAGCGTGGTCGAATCACCGTCTGACAGGGTTGCCGGGGTGGGCAGGGTGTGCGGCAGTGCACTGTTGGACACCGAGGTGGGGGACAGGTGGGTGTTGGCCGACGCCGGGTCGACCGGGATCGCTGTCGGGTTCTTTCCGGGGTAGGCGGTGCGGGTCGACGGGTCGCCGAACATAAGTGCCACCTCGGTCTCCCAGACAGGGGCCAACCCGTCGGTGAGTGCGACGTAGTACTTCTTGCCGCCGCTGACGATGTCGGCGG
>DATCXL010000774.1:0-3993 GCA_036565825.1 Mycobacteriales bacterium | reverse complement strand
GCGGCCGGTCACGTCGGCCACGTGGCCGCGTTCCACGCGACCCGTACCCCGTTGTACGCGGGCCGGTTGGCCGCCTACTCCCCGCGGGGTGCGGCGCGGATCATCGCCGCGGTCGGCCGGTGGTTGGTCGACGCCGAGGCGCACCCGTTGCGCCGGGCGATGGTCGACGCGGGCGACACGTCCGGATACCTGGCCCTGTCGCGGCAGTGGCGCGAGCGGGTCAAGGCGCGGCTCATGCTGGCCGGGGTGTCCGCTGGGACCGGTGCCGGTGGCGGGTTGGCGGTGTGGGAGCTGGCACCGCACGGTGTCGCCTACGCCGGTCTGGCCGGTGTCGTGGCCACGTTGGGATGGGTCGGACGCCGGTCGGATCGGCCGTTGGTTGAGCCTGCGGTACTCACCACCAGGGCACGGAAGCTGACCGCCGACACGGTCACCCGGGCGTTGCGGGCCGCGCTGCGGCTGCCCGACTCCGCCGAGTTGACGTTCGGTGAGCCGATCTCCCGTGACGGTGCCGGGTGGCGTGCGGTGGTCGACCTGCCGTTCGGGACGACCGCCGACAAGGCCATCGGCCGGCGCGTGGAGATCGCCAGCGGCCTGGACTACGACGAGCGGCAGGTGTTCCTGTCCCGGCACCGTGGGAACGCCGGCAGCGCCCGGCGTCTGGTCATGTGGGTGGCCGACGTCGACCCGCTGTCGGTACCGGCCGGCCGGTCTCCACTGGTGACGGCACCTCGGGTGAACTACTGGGAGCCGTTCCCGTTCGGGCTCGACGAGCGCGGGAACACCGTCCCGTTGTCGTTGCTGTGGGCGGCCATGCTCGTCGGTGCGATCCCGCGCATGGGCAAGACGTTCACCGCCCGACTGCCGGTCCTGGCCGCGGCACTCGACCCGCACGTCCGGCTCTACGTGTACGACATGAAGGGCTCGCCGGATTGGATGCCGTTTCGGCACGTCGCCCACCGGTTCGGCGTGGGTGACCGGCCAGACCCAGACACCGGGGTCGACCCGGTCGAGCGGCTGCTGGCCGACATGCGGGAACTCCAGGCCGAGGTCGACCACCGGTACCGCACCCTTCGGACCCTGCCCGCCGAGGTGTGCCCCGAGGGGAAGCTGACCGAAGACCTGTCCCGGAACAAGCACCTGAACATGCCGTTGGTCCTGGTCGTCATCGACGAGGTGCAACGGGCCCTGGAACACAAGGAGCACGGCGACGAGCTGGCCGAGGTGCTGACCGACCTGGTCAAGGTCGCCCCGGCGGTCGGGGTGATGTTCCTGTGCGCCACGCAGAAGCCCGACAAGACCTCGACCCCGTCGTCGTTCCGTGACCAGTTCGGGATCCGCTTCGCGTTGCGGGTCACCTCCTGGCAAGTCTCCGACCTGGTCCTCGGCGCCGGCGCCTACTCCGAAGGGCTCGACGCGTCCCGACTGTCCGTCGACGCGTTGGGCTGCGGCCTGCTGCGTGGCACCGGTGACACCGGCAGCGTGGTCGGCGGTACGACCGTCCGGGCGTTCCTGGCCGACGGGCGAGACGCCGAGGTGATCTGCCAGCGCGGCCGGGCCCTACGCGAAGCGGCCGGCACCCTGACCGGCGCCGCGATCGGTGAGGTACCCGCACCGGTCGGCCCGGCATGGTCGGTCCTGGCCGACCTGCTGACCGTGTTCGGCGACCAGGACAAGGCGCACTCCGACGTGCTGTGCGCCCGGCTCGCCGACGCCTGGCCCGACCGGTACGCCGAGTGGACCCCGACCACCCTGGCCGCGGCACTCAAGCCGCACCAGGTCGACACCCGGCAGGTGTGGGCAACCGGCTCCGACGGTCAGCCGACCAACCGGCGCGGTGTGGTCCGCGCCGACTTGGTCAACGCCACCACCTGACCCCCACCACCGCTAGGTCTAACGGCGCCGCTAACGGCCCGATATGCCCGCTGACCTGCGGTTTAACACCTAGCGGCACCGACCCCACCACGGCCCACACAGTGCCCCACGAGCGGAAGGAACTCCGTGATGAACGAGACCGAGTACCAGCACGGCGACCGGGTGGAGGACACCCGAACCGGCCTGACCGGGACCGTGGTCGTCCCGGCCACCGGCCCGACCCAGGTGTGGTGGGACGGCCTGCCCGTCGACGACGCCGAGGTGTTGGGCGACGTCACCGGCCACATCCGGCCGATGAACCCGCAACTGCCGTTCCTGACGAGCTGACCGGTGACTGTGCCGGCCGGGCCCAGCGTCCGGCCGGTGCGGTGACCGGCCAGACCACTGGACCGGTACGAGCGAGAGGAACCGCCATGTTCAGAGACAACTGTGACCACCGGGGTTACCGCAGGGACGTACTGGACCGGGACGGCAACGTGGTGGCGTCCCGTCTGGTGTGCCGCCGGTGCGGTGCGATCGACGGGCACGGGTCCTACGCGCCGGCACCGATTCGGATGATTGACCGGATGATCGCCAAGGACCGGGCGCGTTCCGCCAAGGCCCAGGCCAAGGAGGCGGCCCGCGCGCAAGCCAAGGCCAACAAGCCCCAGCGGCGGAACTGGTGGACCGGCCGATGACCGCCACGTTCGCCGCCGTGTGGGTGGCCCTGTACGCCGCGCACATGGTCGCCGACTACTGGGTGCAAACCCCACACCAGGCCGACGCGAAGGGCTGGCCCGGTCGGCACGGTCGGGTGGCCTGCGCTGCCCACGTCGCGTCCTACACCGTCACCGCCGCGGTGGCCCTGGTCGTGGTGTGGTGGCGGTTGGCCCTGCCGCTGAGCCTGCCGCACGTCGCGGCCGGCCTGGTGGTGTCGGCCGTGTCGCACTACTGGGCAGACCGGCGGACCACGCTTCGCGGCCTGGTCGCCGTGGTCGACCGGACCGGGCAGCCCGGGAAGCTGGACTACTACGACGTCGGGGGCGGGGCCGCGCCACTCGACCAGGCATGGCACATCGGCTGGTTGTTCATCGCCGCGTTGGTCATCGCCTGACCCACACCACCACGACAGGGCCCCGGCAGCTACGGCACCGGGGCCCTGCTCCGTGCCGTGGTCACTCCCGCATCGCTCAGTCCTGCACCTCGGCGGCGGTGATCTGTTCGTATGCGACGTCCAGGGCGTCGGCCAGATCGCCGAGCATCGACCGGGCGTTGTCCACCGGGTCGTCCGACGCGGACCGGTCGAGGGTCAACGCCGCGGACAGGGCCATGGTTGCGGCACGCATCATGTCGGCCTGGTCGCGGGCCGACGGCCGGCTGAGGCGGTGTGACTGGTACGTCCCGTCACGGCCGGCGAACGCGTAGACGGTGACCGAGCGGAACAGTTGGGCCCGGATCCGCTGCGCGTCGTCGAGCAACCCGGCGACCAGTCGGTCACGGGTGCCCCGGTCGATGCCGGACATGGACTGCCTCCCGTGGGGTCGGAAAGTAGCTCGTGTGATTGGGGAGATCTCGCGCGTTACTCGCGGGTAGTTCGGCCGAGGATGTCGTCGAACCGGCCCGCTTCGTACGCCTCGACACGCTGAGCAGGCGTCATCGTCGCGAGATGTTCGGTGGTCAACTGGCCTTCTGCCGGCACCGTGGCCGGCACCTTCCCTGACAGCAGGTACTGAAGCCGGCCGGCCTCCAACTCCTCGACGATCTGCTCGGGTGTCAGCCCGTCGGTGGTGACCTGCTGTCCGGCGGCGTGTGCGGCGCGCTGTTCGGCATTCATGCCGGTAACGGCGTCCAGGTCGACTGTCACTGTCCCCACGCCTCCCGTCGGGTGATCTCGACGAGGTTTTTTGCGGCAGGGCCGGTCGGCGCGTTGCTCATCGGCCACACCGCGCCGGTGTCGACGTTGCGGAAGAACCGGAGGGACGGATCCGGCGGAGCCGCGGGTGCGTCCACGGCAGCAAGCTGGGCGTACAGCGCTTCTCGATCCGTGGTCGACATGCGGGTGAGCGTTATCGCGTGGCCCTGTTCGGTGGGCACCGTCAGCTTTCCGGTGCGGTGCGCGACACCATCCAGCATCGTCCG